>NZ_LR734869.1:0-300000 GCF_900010725.2 Planktothrix serta PCC 8927
GAACAGGGAACAGTAAGAAGTGAAAGGGTTTCAAGATTTAGAAATGTCCTAACTGTAATGCGTAGCGCTATAACTCAGCTGTGATGTTTAGCACAATCAGTCCCGGTGTTTCTTGCTCAACAATCCGCCGTACCTCTGCTCCATCCAGCATATTGATATAAATTTCAATAAATTATCAATGAGTGAAGCTCGTTTCCTGCTCAATTAAAATTATGATGGATTTTATTGATAAAACTTTTATAATTACGGGCGCATCTGCGGGGATTGGAAAAGCTTTAGCCCTCAAACTAGCAGAAAAGTGAAGTATTTTCCTAAATACATGAGAGAATAAATCGGCTAAATTCAAAGAAATTTGTTCATTTCCGCGTTGCTCTAAGGCTTCAATAGCAGCGCTGACTAATTAAGTAATTAGATAACAGCCCATGTTTAATTTGATAAATAGTTTTTCCTGTAGCATAAGCCAAAGTCCTCACGGGGTTGTCACCCCGTGAGAGCAAACTCTCTAATCAGCTTTAATCCCAAATTTCGCACGACAAAATGTAATACATTGTCAGCCCAGCAATCAGGGGTAGGTAATCGCTTTGCGTAGGGCTATACTTTATATTTAGGTGAGTTGAGCGATCGCCCAAAATCTTAACCTAATTGATTTTGCCAGCTTATGGCATAACTTTGAACCTGTTCTGCCTTATCATTGCCATTGATAATTTTACGGGCTTTCAAGAAATCAACATGATTGCTGGAAATACAGTCATCGAGTTTTATCCCCGTAAATACACCCCATTTCATTCCATGAATTAGGATAAAAAGTGCGATATCAGGACGCATAACCAGATCAGGATCATTTACTAAATCTAGCCCTAACACATCTGAATATTTCCGATAATTGTAATCCCAAGTGAGTTGTACATAACCCCGTCCATAGTAGGGATAATAAGGTAAAGTTTTGCGGTCATTTTCCCCTTCAATTTCACCCAAATAATAGGATTCTTTTACGGGTTGGAAACTATCATTGGTTTCATGTTGAACAGTTGCAATAATATAAGCAATTTGAGCTTGAGACGTAATCCCTTGGCGGTTCGCTTCTTTAAGAATTGCCTCAGCAGTCGCTTGTTTATCACCCCCCTGCCACTTGGGTAATAATCCAGCACCGGGTTTGGCATCCAGTAACGCTTTAGCGGTGGTTTGCCCTAACACATTTCCGCCATCGAGTTGACGACTAGCTTTAAAATTTATTAAGGCTGCTATGGTTTTTGACCCGTAAATTCCATCAACAATTTCTAATAGATGATTTGCCCGTAAAATCGTTTGAATTTCTGCACATAAGAGTTGATCTTCAACCAACACCCCAGAGGTAATATTATCAAAAGGAATCGATTGGTTTTGGTCAATGACATCTTGGAGTGTCAGACCCGATGGTTCGCCGGAAACCCCACGAGATTGTCCAGAGATTAACTGTTTGAGTTTAGTTTGGGTAACAAATCCGGCAATTCCATCCACCTGTAAACTCTGTTGGGCTTGAAATTTACGAACAGCGGCATCGGTTTCTTTTCCAAAGATACCATCTGCTGTTATTGCAATTCCAACGTTCGCTAAACTTTCTTGAAGTTGACGAACTCGTTCTCCCTGCATTGGCGGAATAACTAATCGCAAATCTCCGTCTTGGTCACTACTATAGGGCGCTGAATCAATTCCAGGGGTAACGAAACTCACATGAAGGTGATCATCATGTCCCGCCCAAGGTTCGACTCCTGTAAGATCTGGATCATTGAAGAGAATTGTCCGAATACCTAAAATCGGATTATTGTGGAATAAATCAACTAATTCTTGGGTGCGTTGGCGAGAGTATTTTTCATGATACCAAGTCAGCCCAATTTCTTCATCAGTATTAGCAACCAAAGAAATATCAACATCAAGTCCGTGTTGATGAGAGCTATGACCAGGTGTTGGCCCTTGTGCTGTACTGATATCTCCGATACCAATCCGAGGTCTGGGATATCGTTTTGCCCACTGATTACAGACATATTTGAGAGCCTGAATCACTTCTGGACGACCATAGCAATGCTCGGCTGAACCGTAACAGTCATACCCAACTCCACTGGCAGACATTGGTTCAAAAAGACCTCGTGATCCCCAACTGAATTGTTCGATTTCTTCTGCGGTGAAACCAATAGGTGCAGTGCAGGCGGTATGGTTATGGTGCAAACTTTCTGAGCGTAAATTGCGATTAATTTCTAATACCATTTTTCTCTCCTGTTTGGGGTATATTTTGTGGGTTCGAGATCGCTTTTTAGGAAGGCGATCTTCGCCAATGCCAAGGGCTAAAGAATGGAATGGTTAACATAAAATTCCTGATGGTTTGATTGGGATAAAAGAGGAATAGTTTTTGCGATCGCTTTTTAAATTTCTAACTGCGTCTACTTAGATGGCTTTGCTTGAGTTTCTGATTTTGATTTGGAGTTATTTTCAACAGGTTTAAACTCATAGTCATAGCCGGAACTAGATTTTTGCTCAGGCTTAACAATCTTGACAAGCTGAATAATATTTTCTTTGCGATCGCCCGATAAAAACTGAACTGATTCAATTGAACCTTGAGCCTTAAATTCCTCTGAACCGATAAATTGAGCAATTTCTTGGCGGGTATTTTTTTCCTTAATTGCAGCCATCAAAGCTTTAGCCGCATCATAGGACATGGCAGTTCGCCAGTTAACATCTCGATCTCCCCAAAGAGCTTTAGATTTTCTTGAAAAGTTGGACTCAGGGTGTGCTTTAATATGCCAAGGAATGGCAACAACCATATTAACTGCTTGTTGTCCAACTTTTTCTAAGATGTTAGGGTTATACATACCATCTCCTGCCAAAAGGGGAAGCCGTTGATTGTTTGCTTCTATAACTTTGATAGCCTCGTTTAGTTTTTCCGTATTCGGCATTAATACCAATACTTCAGCACCTTTCTGAATAAAATCTTCAACAACTTGATCAGCATTAAAATTGGGATCTGACAAGTTAATGGGTTTCAAAACTTGTCCTCCTTGTGAAGCAAGAGCCGATTCAAACTCAGATTTCATAGAGCGACTATAGTCGTTTTCATGGTTATAGAAGACTACGGCTTTTTTCTTTTCTAGCTGCTCGGCTATATAGTTAGCTAATTCTATGGCAGCTATTTTGTCACTAGGAACGGTACGAAAAACATATTCACCAAGCACTTTTGATAAGTTGACTGAGGTGCTAATTGGAGAAATGGCAACCAGTTTCTGAGATTGATAAATCTCACCTGCTGCCAGGGTAACATCACTGGCATAGTGTCCGACAACCCCAAGAACATCAGGATTATTAGCAAATTCTTTAGCAATTTCTTGGGCGACTTTCGGATCGTTGTGATCGTCAGCAATTAATACTCGTATCGGTAGAATACCCTGTTGTGTCTTGGCCCAATTATTAAAATCGTCTTGAGCTTGAGCAACTCCGCGCAAGATTTCTAAAGAACCGTTGATATTGCTGCTAATAGGAACTGATACCGCAATTGTATAGGATTTTTGATTGCCTATTTGAGCATTGTTTAGGTAAATTTGGGCTTCTGGGTCATTAGGGTTTTTCTTTGGGTTTAGGTAAGCTTTTAAGGAAGTGACAGCTTGTTTAAAATCACCAGCAGCGATCGCATCTATTCCAGCTTGTTTGTCAGGATGGTTAGGAGTTTGTACTGGTACTAAAATTTTGTCGCCCGCGCTAATTTTATCACTGATAGATACTTCTATTTCAGACTGCTGATTGCTGTCAAGAAATGTTTGTGTAGCGGTTGCGTTAATACTTGGATCTAAAGGTACTCGGTCACAGAGTTGGCGATCGCTTTCTGGAACGTTGGGGTTATTCTGTAGATAGTCACGGATGCGATCGCAACCTTTAGCAAACAGTTCATCAAGTCCTCCAACTTGCACAATCTCTTTCTTATCTTTATTTTCGCCGAAAATAGTTATTATGCTGCCATCAGGACTGATTGATAAGCTTGAAATTTTATCTAATTTAGATTTATATTCAGCCAACTTTGTATCTTGGAAATCCCACAAACCTACTAAATTAACATCTGATTCTTCAATTGGTGATGTAGCAATGGCGATCAAGTTAGCATCAGAGCCAAGAGCGAGTGCTTGCCATTCTTTTAGATATATTTTTCCAACGGATACAGAATCAAGCAGTTTATTTAATGAGCAATTCCATACATCAACAGTGTCAGGGTTTGGATCAGATTCATCTATATAAAAACCAAAGATTTTGCTGTCTTTACTTTGAGAAACTTTATCTAGTTTGCACTTATTATTTTCAACTTCAACTGCTAACGCTTGGTCGCCATCAGAACTTAAATTTTGACTATCTTTAATTAAGGTTAACGGTCGCTCCTCCATATTCCATAAGCGGATAGTACCGTCAGAACCTGCGGTCAATAATAACCTCCCATCCTGACTAAAAGTTATTTTCCTGAGCAAACCTTGATGACCGTTTAAATCTACTTTATTGCTGCCAGACCAGTCTCGTAATTTGATAGTACCGCTAGAACCTGATGTAACCAGTTGTTGACCATCTTGACTAAAATTAACAGTCAAATCTTGACCCAAACTTTCCCACTCATTTCGTTGTTGATTTTGTCCGAGAGTCCAGAGCAAGCTACCAGCTCCGAAGCGTGTTGCAGAGCCATAGATAATAACAACTCGTTGACTATCCGGGCTAATTAGGGCTGTGTCAACAGCATTAGGAACCGCTAATGTACCTAATTTTTTGTAGGCTGTACGATCATACGACCACAAATCCACAGTAGGGGTAGTAGTATCATCTTTTTTTTCAGGATCAGTAGTAGTAGCTAACAGTAAGTTGCCATTAGAGTCAAATTGAATACCTACAACTTTATTAAGATTACTTGGTAATATTGGTAAGGGGAAAACCTGATTACTGTCCAAATTCCATAAGTAAGGAATTTGTGCATCAACTATAGCTAATTCTTGTTTCTTTGGATGAAAACTAAACTTCGTAAAATTCCCTTGAATACTGCCTGGTGGTAATTCCTTAGTTTTATTGTTGATCCAGTCCCACAAATGTACAGTGATCTTGCCTTCACTTTCTTGACTTGTAATTACCAATCTCTGACCATCTAGGCTAAACTTGATACCCTCTGGGCTAGAGTCTGCACTTTTTACAAAAATCTGATGATTTTCATCACAGAATTCATCGTTTATACTCCAAATGCACAAAATTGTACCTGTATCTTTATCTTTTGTTATTGCTACCAACGTTTTTCCGTCTGTGCTAACAGATATATCGTGTATTTTCCAATCTAAAGGTATTGACCATCGATTGTCTTCTTTTACTGTATAAAATGCTTTTCTCAAAGTTCTTGTAACTTCATTCTTTGAAACTTCATCTGGAGAAAAAAACAAGAGCCAGTGTTTAGTCAATTTAGCTGCCTTTAAACTATTGACCAACGCATCTAATGTCAAAGAGTTAGAGCGTAAATCGCTTTCCGAAGATTGTGTCAAAGTTCTCATTTGACCGATGACTGTTTTTCTTTGTTCAATCAAAGCCCATAAAGTTAAGCCACTTAACCCAACTATAACTGTGCCTGTTAGTAACCGAGCTACATTAGTCATAAAGTTTTTGTGTCCAATACTGCATTGGACAAACTCAGTTTCTAACTCGTTAAACCAGTTTTCCTTAGATTTAAGTTCTTTTTTCAACAAATCAAGACGCGGATTGTTATGCCAAAGATAGCCTTTTGATTCCGATTGTTCAGTTTTCCATTCAACAGCCGCAGGTGTTAATTGCCGTTGTAAAATTAAGTTTTCTTCTTCCTCTTGTTTCCACTTCAACAGTCTTTCCCATCCCCGTACTAAAGCATCATGGGCAGGCTCAACATAGGGTTCATTCTGCGTATTTTTTCCTTCTACAAGCAAACGTGCTTTTACAAATGTCTTAACAACTTCCCACACCCGTGTATTTTCTGGCTCTGGATATTTGAGTTCAGACTTTAGCACCCGTCGGCGAGCTAATTCACCACCCCCAATTGCAACCATTCGCAACATTACACGGCGGATTGTTTGCTCGTAAGCTTTATCTTGGTTAACTAAATACTCATATTCCTGCTCGGCTTTTTGAGTGAGAGATCGCGCAACTCCTCCTAATTGTTGATAATACTCCTCAGTAATCGCTCGATCATCTTTGTCTCCATTGTTAACATCTTCAACAAAGATGCGGTAAAGTTCATTCAAGGTAAACGAAAGTAAGGGTAAAGTTCCTGGCATTCCTGCAACCTCATCGACCAATTTATCTACCAACGTGTTCGGCACAAAAAAGATCGATTTTTTTGATGCAGGTTCCGTAATCGCCTCTCGCAATTCAGCCGTTGTCATTTCTTTAATATGAAATCGGGCTTCCTCTGTCCAATATTTATTAAGAGTACCGTCTTGAAATTGAGATTCAAAATCAGAACGGAGAGTCAAGATAATTTGAAGCCGATCTCCATACTTAGACATCACTTCTGGTAGCCATTTTAGAACCAGTTCTTGCTGCGTTTTCTGCTTTTGCTTTTCTTCTTTTTTCTTGTTCTCTTTTGGCTTTTTCTTTTCTTCTTTTTGATCTTGGCGGGGTTGCAGAGTGATTAATTCTTCAAACTGATCGATAGTCATTACAAGTGTCCGATCAGGATTATTATTAAACCAGTTTTTTAGATTTTGAGAAAGTAACTCAACTTCTTGCTCAAGCTGTTGGTTTTGTTTGGCTCGATTAGGCTGATTACCAATGCCTAACCAATTAAAAAATTTACTAAACCATTTCAGATCATCTGTCTGGGTTGGATCGGGATTTGGGTTAGAACTTGTAAAACTCAGTTCTTGTGAAAGACTATTTTTTAATGCCGTTAGTGGAGATTCACCAAGTCGGATCGGCTTCAAAATCTCCCATTTTTGCAGGCTATAATTCGCCTCTAACTTCTGTTTTCTGAGTAAGGGAATTAACCCTGCTTTTACTAAGCTGGATTTTCCTGTTCCTGAAGCTCCCAGCACCACTGTCAATGAGCGGTTATTGGAGTTAATTACTGTTTTATACAGTTGTTCAATTTGTTCTTTTCTACCAAAATATAAGTCTTCGTGTTCTTCTTCATAAGACTCTAATCCTCGATAAGGACTCTTTTCTAAATCCAATGGAGGAGCGTCTTCTAAATTAGGTTCACTCTGCAACAAGAAAAGATATTCTCCATTGTCATGTAGTTTAAGCGGACATATACCAGGAGTCTGTGCCTTATATTCTTCTGTTTCTACTGCAACTGCTTTTCGCAAAAAGTTAAACAGATCATTGGCTGTAATAATTCCATCATTATCTAAGTCAGCACTCTTATTTAAAGCATCAAAAAGATGTTTTGCGAATGGAGAATGCACTTTTGAATTCACTGAAACTTGACCTCTAGGAGAAGAGTCTACGGCTGTTTGCTTATCAGAAGTTGAGGTAATAACTTGCCAAGCCCGATATTTAATATAGTGGTCGTAGACTTGTTTATAAAGTTTAACTTTCGGAACAACGTCTCGATTAATACTTGACCAATAAAATGCACCTGAAAAACAGCAGTCAAGAATGACCAACAGATGGCGACAGGGAAGTTTTAGTAGCGCATCATGGAACTCCTGCATTGGTAAGTAGGTATTAGGATTGTCAGTAGCATCTTGAGGAATTAAGTAACCCACTGGCCCCTCTTGGTTGTCTTTGGCATCAAACGCAATTCCATGTCCTGCAAAATAAATAAGGATGCGATCTGTATCATTAATATCGGGATCTTTTCCAAAAGGTATTTGTTGTTTATTAAAGCATTCAATTAAGTTTTTTAGCTTATCCAATGTTGCATCTTGATTAAGCAATAAATGAACTTCATACTGATATTGCTCTTTCATGATACGAGCAAATTCTTCTGCATCGGGAACTGCTGTCTCTAGTGGACGAATTTCATTGCTGTAATCATTAATTCCGATAATAATAGCTAGATTACGGTGGAATTCATATTTAGACTTAGACATTGATGTACTCCTATTAGAATAAATGATCAGGTAAGGAAGGCAACAGCAATCCATCAATTTACTGTGCCTTGTGAATTTCTACTTGTGTCGAGTAAGAGCTTCACCCAACGCTTTCAAACCTTCTGGATGATCGAAATAAGTCAAATGATCACAAGCTATTTCTTGTATCACAGGAGCAATTTTTCTTCCCCCTGGAATACTCTTAATGCTCTGTACAGTCACCGCAATATCATTCATCTGACCCAAGAACGGAAATTCAACAATTCGATTGCATAATTTTTGCATTAACCGCTTTAATTGACTCGCTTCTTCCCCTTCTTTTGGCATCGTTTTAATTGAAGTATTACCCGCAATCACTGAATAGGGAATACCAGGATCATGAGAATTTGCAGCCAAAGATTTTAGAAACTCAGAACCCGGTTTCATTTGGTCTAGGGATACATCAATTGTTTCTAAGGAACTCACTAAACACCCCAATACTTTCGCTGGCCAAGCCACACCAGAAAGGCTATTGAGTCCAATCGCTAATGCAAACGTTGCCCATTCTTGAACTGTTGACCAAGGAGAACCTGCATTAGGTGTTCCTAACATTATTAAATGTTGAACGACTTTATTTCCGCCTTCTCGTTCAATGAACCAACGAGAAACTAAACCCCCCATAGAATGAGCAACAATATGCAACGCTTTGCCATGATTTGCTTTCAATCCAATTTCTTCGAGGCGTTTTTTCAACAGACGAGCATTGTCTTCAATTGAAGTATGCAGATTCTCGTAGTCAAACGTTAGAACTAAATCGTAATCCTCTTTGAGAAGGCGTTCTTTTCCATTCAATTTAACTTTCGCTCGTTGAACGCTCTTGACCATATTATCAGTATCACCTACGATGCCATGAATATAAAGCAAAATTCGCTGACTTTTGGCTACCTTAGCTTTAATTTGAGCTTTATCGATTATGTATGTTGTCGTTTCATCGGAGGCGATATCAGCGACTCGGAGAAGCGGATATTCACACTCTAAACCCAGCTTTTCACTGACAATTTTTTGAAAGAGGATCTTAATTGAGCCTTGTATGCTTCTGTCTCGATTGAAAGGTTTTGGTAATCGTTGTAGCTGAATTTTCGTTTTGCCATCTTTCGTTTTTTTAGCTTGACCTAATGGTAGGAAAAATTCACCATCATAACCAACAGGTAACAGATGTTCATTTTCTCCTAATGTGGTGTCAACTAATAACTGTAAAGGCGCATCAGGCGTAACTACCGTGTAGTCTTCAACTTCACTTAATTCCAATACACTTAAACCGGGATCACTACCTCGACTGGTTGTAAATTGAAAGGTTTGAGTAACTTCAGGATTTTTTCGCAAAATCGTAGGTAAAATGACATTTCCTAAATCCCGACTCACTTGCGGAATTGTGGTTAAACGTGCATTGGCTTTTAAACTAGGATGAGATTGTAATTTGACTCCTGTGGCTAGTTCTTTTTCTGTTGTTGATGAAATAGAAATTGCCTCTAAAGGTCGAACCGTTGTAATTGTAATTGCATCGGTAAACCAATCATCATATTTTCCTTGACTTTTGGGTTTGATATCCCGACTTTGTACACGATTCATCAAACGATTGAGGGAGTTTTGATGGGGAGAGGCGATATCTCGTTCAATAGGTCGAGGAAAATCTAGTTTTTCTTGAGTTAGTAACCGAGCATCAAATTCAGCCGTACAAACAATCAATTTGATAATGTCTTTAAACTCGGTTATTCCCTGTTCCCATAACTCATCAGGAACTTCGAGTTCTAATTCTTGTCCATCTAAAGCCCAAGCTTCTTCTCCCGGTTTGAGCAGTACACTCCCTGTATTAAAAAATGGAACGCAAATGGCAAAGGAATCTGTTAGATTAACTAAAGCACAGTAGAGTTTTTTCTGGCTTTTATTGGTGAGTTTTAATCGAAAACTAGGGGCTTTCCACTGATTATCTTCCTGTTGATATTCTAAACGCATCTGCCCTGATTGAGAGATGTTTGGATCATGAAAAATCAGTTTCATTTCTACATCTCCAACTTGAATTAAACCATTACCGGAACTGGGGAGTTCTGCGATCGCATTCCATCGGGCAATATGTTCTAATCGTTGAATCGCTTTTTCGGCATTTTCTGGTGTATAACGATCAATTTGAGCCACTAAAGGACGATCATCGGCGGGACGAGCAATCAAATATTGGTTATTTCGACACAGTAAGCGAAATTGAGCTTTGGTGAGTTCATTTTCTTCTCGGATATAGGGTGATGGTTGGTTATTGAGTCCGGCTGATTGTATTGCTTGACGCGCTAAGTTTACTCCCGTTTCTTCCCCTTCAAAATGAACCCCTAGAGGTGGCAAAGGTAAGCTAGTAATAACGGCTTTAAAGGTTTTAGTTTTGTCAGTATCGAGGTTGTCAATTCCATTAATATTAACTTGACTTAACTGGGGTAAAACCTGAGTGACTTTTGCTTCACCGACGGATTTTGAAGGTTCGCGTAAGTCCTCAATATTGGCATCAAAGGGAAAAAGTGCGAGTAAAGTGGTTTCACCGTTAGCGGGATTTTGAACACCGTGAACAGCGCCGCCATCAATTACCCAATTATATGTTTTATGATAGCTAACGGTGAAATAGGGAGTTCGTTCTGCGATCGCACCATCCAGAAAAAATTGGTTTTCATCGTCTGGATGACTGGTTTCCAGTTGGGGAGATTGATCTAAAACTCGACCACCAATTATTGCTTTGGCTCGGTTGAATAAATCCCGATAAGTTAACTTACCATTGGCTTGCTGCAAGGTATCCATTAAAAAGTAGGAAAAAGCCCCCCGTTGCTGACCGCCTCCGTTGAATTCTTTCGCTAATTGGCTATCTTGGCAACTCCCTAAAAGTATATGACGACCTTTAGGAAGCTTTAAGCCAATAGAATTCACTCCATCATTATTGGAATGAGAGAATTTTTCTAACTCGTCAAGTTGAAAAATAAAGCTGTTAACTGGGCGCTTACGTTGGTCTGTATTTGCTAGACGAACGCCTGTTTCTTGGAAGGGGTTTTTAGTTCCAGAACCGGAATGACAGCAATCCAAAATAATAGTAATGTGGGGATTTTTAGCTGACACTTCATGAATTAATTTGGCTAATTCTTTATCTGCTAAATCCCAACCTTCTTCTAAGCGACTGTCATAACAAACTAAGGTTTCATTAAGTCCGTCAGGTTCTAAATGCCCAAATTCTTCCGGTGCTTGTTCTTGAGAACCATGGCCACTGTAATAGAAAAGAACCGTATCATTGCTTTGAGCATTACAGAGATGTTTGCAGAATCCATCGATAATGGCTTGACGAGTGGCTTCTTCATCCAGAAGAGTTTTTAAATGGAGTTGATATTGGTCTTTTGCAACTCGTTCCTTGAGATATTGTGCGATCGCTGTAATGTCATTCACACAACCTTTTAAGGTGGGAACTGAGCCTTGATATTTATCGATTCCAACTAATAGCGCGTAGATGCTGCGAGTCATAAGTCTTTAGTTTCCAAATGATGTTCGCTCCGGTCTATTGATCTAATGGGTAAGGCTCAGGTTGAGTTATGCAGTTCAACCCAAAATTGTCTAAAAATTTTGGGAATGAAGCCTGTAAGCCAGCAAACAGCCACTTGTCATCACCAAAGCCAAAGCGGACGGAACCAGGGGAACCCAACCCCCCAAGATTAATAAACCCAGACATAATCCAGATAAGAGGCTAACCCCAGTCACGATCGCAATACCCCAACGTCCCAGCGACCTGTTACACCAAGCCAGAATACCCCCGGTGAGCGACCAAAAACCGATCCACAAAAACTCCAAACTTTTCGGCCAAACCCACAGCAACGGTCTATCATCGAGAACAGCACTAAGAATTTGACTCACGAGATGGGCTTGAACCACCACCCCCGACATCTGCTGATGGGGCCAGTATCGGGCACTGTAAGGCGTATCTCGATAGTCGTGAAAGCTTTCGGCTGTTGTCCCGATCAAAACAATTCGATCTTTAACTAAATCCTGAGTTAATTTATTGTTTAAAACATCAGTTAGGGTCACTTTTCGCGCAACAGAATCAGAAGAACGCCAGTTAATTAAGATTTGATGTCCTAAATTATCAATCCCTTGATAACCGCCACTATTAGAGTCTAAATTTTTGAAGATAATATCACCAATTCGCCAATTTTTATCCGAAGTCAATTTAGGTTTAATCCCATCATCTGCTAAATAACGACTCGCTAACTGAAAATTGAAAGATTTATCGGTTTTACACGGAGAAGCTGGAGCCATTGCCAGTAAATGGCGGCGTAAAATACCATCGGGATCGGGGACAACATCACTAAAACCTAGATTTTGAATGGGTACTTCTGGGGGAGATGGTACACCCAAATTCAAGTTATTTTCACCCGCTTTGCAAATCGCAATAAAGCGATCGCTATTTTTCATCCAATTTGCTAATTTGGGATACTCTTTTTTGACCGCAATTTCTCGATAAATATCTAAACCAATGACACGGGGTTTAAATTGTTCTAGTTTCGTTATCAGTTGATCTAAAGACCGATCGGATAAAGAAGCACCTCCTCTTTCTTGGGGTGGTTGCGATCGCACATCGGCTTCTGTTATAGTAACAATTAAAAGACGTGGATCGGGTTGTTCTTGGGGTCGCGATCGCATTAATAAATCAAAGGTTTGTAATTCCCAAGACTGAAAAACCCCAAGCGATCGCATTCCAATTATTCCTACAGTTACAGTGATCGCTGTTGTAAAAATTGCAGACCAATGGCGTCGAGTGGGTAAAATTGAGTGAGAAATAGGACTAATATTGTTAGCTTTTTGAAACCAAACCAGTGACTGTTCAGCCGGATTTTGGCAAATCGCAGGTAACCAACTAGCGCAGGGAAATTCACTTTCTAAACCCTGTAATCTTTCTCCGGCTTCTCGTGCTGCTAAATAAAAAGATTCTCCCCTAGAAAAGGCGAATAAAAAATGTTTTAAAAATTCTTGAGCCACTAAATCAGGAACAGGTTCTCGCATTACAATCATTTGCGGAATGTGCAAAGAAGCCAGTTGACAGAGTAATCCTAACCCTTCACAGGAATTAAAAATCGCTAAATGAAGACCTTGTTTAATCGCGGCTCTTAACGCATTTTTTAATTGAGCAATGGTTAAACTTTCGCTTTGATTAATATAAAATTTTCCGATTTCTCCATCTTCTTGAGTTGAACTATGTCCGGCAAAAAATAGAATATCCCAACCCTCTTGCTCCCACAACCATCGATCTAACTCTCGACGTGAGGGCTCAACTAAAAAAACCGTTTCAGCACCCGGTAATTGTTCCAATATCAGCCGATCTTTTTGAGTATCAATTCCTTGACTATTTCCCAAAATAGCTAAAATTCTAATATTTTGATTAGCGCGTTTAACGAATCGTTTCACAGGTTCATAATCTGTTGCACCTAAACAGATAACTGCATGGGGATAATCTTCAAGAAAATTCCATAAATGCCAAGGAAGACGACGAATACAATCATCTTCGGTTTGCAAAATTACTCGAATTTCTTCTGTGGGTGCTAATCTTGTGCGTAATTTTTGGTCGATTTTGCGAAAGGGTTCAGATTTTAGCCAAGAATTGAGTTCAAGTTGTAATTCATGACATAAATGACTAAATTCTATAAAGGAAACATTGGTAATATCATCTGCTTCGATTTCAATTTCTTCATCAATTTCACTTCCACTTCCACGCCAACAAGGACTGGGATAGAAAGACTCATAAATTAATTTATAAAGTAATTGCCAACGCTTATTAAGTTCTATTAATTCTGGGGAAGCGGGTAAACTTCCGGTTAATTGAAAACCGATAGGATTGCTATCTTCAAATAATTGAGCATTCACAGAGGGAAATCCTCTATTTAAGTCTCCTTTTCCTAGATTTAATATTACTAATTTATTCATTATTGTCCGGTGACAAAGTTGGATAAAATACAAAACTTTCTTTAATATTAATATTCCCTAAAGAAAGCTGAATCGAAAAACTTTTTCCGACAGGAGACTTAAATCGTTTCAGTTGAATATAGTTATCATGACTTCTGGATTGAACTTCTTGAAGTATGGCTTCCGCCTCCGAGAGCAAACTTAATTTCAGATAAGGGGGTAAATAAGTTTCACCATTAGCCGGATGTAATTGAACTCGAATTGCTACTTTTTTTTCAGTTTCTAGTGTAATTGCTACTAATAGGATAACAGCAATTCCTTTGAGTTCCATTCCTAAGTCTATCAGCTTGGCGGTTTTAATTGGGAACTCGTTAAAAGTAGAATTATTTCTAAATTGATAAGCTGTTTTTTGTGGTTCTATTTCTAATAGTTTATCAAAAGATTGCCAACCCGCTTCAAAGATATTTTGCAACCATAGACTTAAATTATTGGCTTTGATTTCCTGACTCTCAATGTGATCAACTGAGTTAGATTTTTTTTGCGAGTTTAATAACCTTTGTTGATACAATTGCTGACGAGTCTCTGGATTAGAAATTAGTGTCGCCCATTCTTCAAAGTTTAGCGCAAGTCTAGGAGAAGATTGGGTGAGTTTACTTAATTTTTGTATTCCTGCTTCTATTTCTATAGTTGATAAAATAGGTAAAGATTGAACTTCTAAGGGAAGAGGAGGAAATAATTCTCTAGCGACCCACATTGTATTCAGGTCTTCTATTAAATCTTCTGGATCTAAAATGTAAGTTCGATCTATTGGGTCATATTTTCCCTGCTTCCTAATTTTTTCATAAGTTGTATACCCCCACATCCGCATCCAATGGTCATCAGAATTAATTTGAACCGCTATATAATAGTGAGCTATCCAGTTAGGAATATCAACCCACTCTTGAGGTATCCTAAACTCGGAAAAGTTGGTTTTATCGGTGGGAATTATAAGAAATTGAGTTTCACCTAATGTTAACTTTGTCCCGTTAATGATTTCCCAAATACTGGGTAAATTTTCTTCGGTTAGCCAAACTTTAAGAGAGTCTTGGATATCAGGATCTGCTTTCACCCAATTGATGAAATTAGAGAGTGTTATATAATTTAGATAGGCATTCCAACGGGAAGTAGGAGTATAATAATACTCGGTTTGCTTCCAAGCTTTTTCTAGTTCTTCTGGGAATAGTTCTATCCAAATTTGTTCAGGATACATTGCTGTTAAATCGTCAAAACTCAGGGTCATTTTTTCGTCGTTACTCATCGCGTCAATTCGCCTCCTAAAATAACATTGTCATCTTTTTTAATCTCCCTTGCAATTTTAGGCACACCTGTTCTACTTTATTTATGGGTTGGGAAACCGGGAGATTATGCAGTTTTTTTACCTATATTTTAACATCCGAGTATTTACGCACATTTCAAAGATGAGGGCACAAAAAGTATCAATCTAAAGGCAATTACAATAGTATTTATACTGAAATTATTACATAATATAATCACACTTAAACCTACTAAAGGGTATAAAAGGGGATAGGGAGAATGAACAATAAATTATTCTATCTGATTAAACTCGCCTTTATTGGTACTCTGACATTGTTGGGCTTGCTGAACTATCCCCAAGGAGGATTCGCAAAACCGACCCCATCAAATAGTGAGAGTTCAGATAACATCCAAATTCGCTTTCAACAACAGGACTCCGATGGTTCAGGTCGAGGAAGACCCGCAGATAGAGAAGGAACCGGAAGTCGGGGTGACTGTCCTCCGGTGGATGTACCACTCACCGCTTTAGTTCCTAGTCGGAATGTGGGGTCTTTTGTGGAACCTTATCCTAGTTTATGGTTTTACGTTCCTTATAAATCCAGTGAAGTTACTTCGGCCGAATTTTCCTTACAAGATGAACACAATAATGATGTTTACCGGACTAATTTTGTCTTGCCTCAAAACCCCGGTATTATTAGTTTAAATCTAGCAGGAGCTACCCCGTTAGAAATTAACAAAATGTATCAATGGTATGTCAAAATTTATTGTACTGAACAGAAATTATCAACTCCTGTTTTTATTCGGGGATGGGTACAACGGGTGGCGATAAAACCCGAATTAGAAAGACAGTTACAGACAGCGACTACACCCCGTCAACGGATTATGCTGTATGCTAAAAATGGGATTTGGTATTCAGCTTTAATAGAGTTGGCTAAACTTCGTCTAACTTACCCACAGGATGCTAATTTTAATCAAGATTGGGCTAATTTATTGCGAGATGTAGGTTTAGAAAATTTGATTCAAAAACCCATTTTTGGAGAGGTTGATAGATAATGGCTATGGGCGGGATGACCCCGCCCCTACGAATAATTATAGCCAATTTCCGACTAAAACGTAGGGACTCCAGAAATAAGGGATTTCATCCTCATCTAATAACATGAGTTGAGCGCGTCGCAATGCTTCAGCTTTGGTTACGTTAATATTAGCAAACTGTTGATAAAATAAGCTCATTAATTTAGTTGTAGACTGATCATCAACTGACCATAATGTTGCTAGGGTACTCCGTGCACCCGCACGCACAGCTATTCCTGCTAAACCTAATGTGGCTCGTTTGTCACCCGCCGCCGTTTGACAAGCACTTAATACTAATAATTCGATGGCTGTAGAATTATTAGTATCTCGCAAGCGCAGTAACTGATCAAATTCTTTGGCTTTTAAAAGGGTTTCCCAAGTTAAAATAAAAGTCTGATCTTGATTAGAGGAAAACTGACCATGAGTAGCTAAATGAACAACGGAAAAAGGATTAGATTCTATTTTATTTTTTAGATCAATTTCTGTGAAACTTTGGTTTAAAAGTTGCTGACTTCGATGAATTTCGGATTTAATTTCTTGTAATTCTAGCTTAACGTTTCCTAAAGCAGTAAACTTTTTATCTGCAATTTGACGTTCTTCGCTGACGCCACCGATTAAAGCATATAATTCTCTCCTCGGTAACGGTTGGGGTTTAACCAATTGTAAACCAGGAGCGACAGCAATAGCATATTTTTGGATTAAATACTGTTGCTTTTTTTCATCATACAGCACAGACATAGGAAGATTTCGCAGAGAACCCTCTAAAATAAATACTAATGTCTTGATTTGCTTTTTCTCTAATTCAGTTTCTAAGGGTTTAATTAACCAACGATACACTTCTTGAGAGAGCTTTTTAACATCATTTGTTCGGTCTGGTTCTCTTAAATATTGTTGTAATTGTTCGAGATGACTCTCAACTTCAGTTTCAGGTTTGTAGGTGGTAAAATGATAAAATTCGTTGTCGGTTGGTAATTTCAGGATAATTTCTAAACGGTTAGGTAAAATAATCGGATAAATGACGGCTGCGGTCGGATCGATTTTATCAACAATTTCGTCAATTTGTTGGGGTCTAGCTTCTAAACAAGCTTCTCGGAAAAAGTTCTCTAATTCGCTTAATTGAAGAGCTTCAATGACATCACGAGCTTGTTTTAAATTGTTTTGACTCACGGGGATATTATTTTCAGTTTGTAAGAGTAAATCAACGAATTGACGATAAACGGGTTCAACATTATCTCTAAAGGAAAATTGAATATCTGGATTTAATGTAACTAAATCACTGCGTAAGGATTTGAGAATATTTATAGCTTCATTATAACAGATTATTGCGCCTTTGATATCCCCTTGAATTTTCAGTAAATAGCCTAATTGCCAATACCACAAATAAGCAATATCTTCAGCTTTAATTTGTTGAGCTAATAGGAGTGCATTTTGGGTTAATTTTTGGGCTTGCTCAATATCATTATTTTTAAGATATATTCCGGCTAATGAACCCGTTGCATAAGTTTCTAATCGTTGATTTCCGATATTCTTAGCTTGTTGAATAGCTTCAGTAAGAGTTTGGGCAATTTCTAGCCAAGAGGGTATATCTGTAGCCGTAAATTGTTTGAAGCAAGCAAGATTATGAGCTAAATTAATTTGGGCATAAATAGAATCTTGAGCGGGAGATATCTTGGTTAAATTTAACTGAATTTCTAAATATAAGTTTTTTACATCTGCCCATTGTTGCAATTTTAATAAACTATTTAATTGATTGATTTTTGCTTGGGTTTGTGTTACAATATTAGGAGAGATTAGAGCAGATTTTTCGTAAAATTGAATCGCCTGATTATAGTGATTTAAAGTATCCTTATTAAGGGAATATGGAGGACAAGATAAAGGTGTAATTGTTTCTATGGTCGTAGTATATTCAGGGATTTGCGCTCTGTTACCCAATGCTTTTTGAGTATTTCCTAAACTCAGTAACGTTGCACTAACTTCGGTGGGGGATTGTAAATTTTCAGCAATTTCTTGACTTTTCTGTAAAACGATTAAAGCAGTTTCTAAATCACCGACTAATTGTAAAACATTCCCAAGACTCCGCAGAGCGATCGCTTTCATAAGAGAATCAGGTTGGGTTTGTAAGTTATCTTCAACTTGTTCTAATGTGGCTTTGGCTTGACGATACATTCCCAAGGTTTGCTGTGCTTGAGCCATATTAATCTGGATACGAATTTTAGCAATAGAATCATTAATACCCTCGTAAATATTAGCGGCTTGTTTCCAACTTCTTAACGCTTGTTCCGATGAACCCATTTCTAACTCTAATTGACCTCGAATCTCTAAACTTTGCGCTAGAATTTTGGGAGAGTGAGGAAATTCTGGATGAGTTAATAAATTGAGACTTTCAGTAATATAAGAATAAGCAGTTTGTAATTGTCCGAGTTTCTCGAATACTAAGGAAAGATTGCTTAAAGCGATCGCTTGTCCCTGTTTATTTCCTTGAATTTTAAAATCATGAATTGCTTGTTTTAAAATTGTTACGGCTTCAGAAAAATCTCCGGCTTGATAACGTTCTCGACTATGTTCAACTAATACTTGAGGATCAGATAGTTTAGAAGTAGACTGAGGGAAAGCTGGAAATAACATCAAACCCCAGGCGATAAAAAATCCCGTCAAGAAAGCAAGTATAATTTTTTGAACTCGAATTTTCATTGTTTTCGTGCTCACCTAGGGTGTTATTTTTTTAAGCAAGACTCAGGAATTGGGGAAAAATTATTCATTGTAGCGGTAGGTTTAGAAGCCACTAATACGACTTGATTCTTATCATTAATCATCCAACCTGTAGCTTCCACAAGGGGATGATGCTCAAGGGGTTGTGAAGTCAGATTTTGTCGATTTTCGGGTTGATCTAAGGGATTGTCTGTTACCCAATCAACGGATATAATATTATTAGTATGGAGGGGTTCTGTCGGTAAAGTTGGTAAACCGCCACGTCCAGTAACAGTAAAAGAATTGCCTCTAGTCGCCGGACAACCTCTCGCAATTAATTGCGTCGGATCAAGAACATCAACGGGTAATTCAACTAATCCCGAACTGGGGTCAAAATCTGGCGTGTTAACGGTTACAATTCCTTCTAATTGAGGGCCTCCTTGTTGGGAAATAGCCGTGATGTCACTTGTTGGTAATTGTCGAGGGTCGAGAGCATCGGCTTCTTCAGTTTTTAATGATGTTTGTAATTGTGCTCTGGTGCGAGGAGTTGCGCCAAAAATACCTTGTGCGTTAATCGCAATTTGACCCCCTCTACTTTGTTCAGCATTCGCAGTAATATCGCTATTTTCTAAACCCACTAAAAAGCCGTTATTTAGGTTTAAATTAATATTACCACCCGTCGCATTACTTCCTAACGCATTGGTGGTGAGGGTACTGTTATTTTCTAGAAATAATAATTGTCCTTGAAGGTTGATATCGCCGCCACTGTCACCCCCGGTTGCATTAGTCGTAATACGGCTATTATTAAGGGTGAGAATAGGCGATCGCAATTCAATACTTCCCCCACCCGCTTGAGTATCGGCGCTAATACTTCCCAAGTTCTCTAAATTAATCGAATCAGCCGTAATCTTCAGTGTTCCAGCAGGTTGCAAATTCTCACTACTAACTGTTATCGTGGCACCATCTTGAACCGTTAAACGACCTGTTTCAACCGTAATATTACCAGCACCTCCTTTTGCATCTTCTCTGACCACACCCGCTAATAAACCACTCGAAACCCGGGTATTGAATCTGGTTCCTCGTAATTCCACCGATTCCGACGCTCTAACCGTCAAACTTCCCGAATTCCCGCCACCAAAGGTATTGACCGACACGATGGCTCCATCTTGAACCATTAAGCGCCTCGTTTCAATCGTTAAATTCCCCCCATTTCCCGTAGCATCGGGTGAGATCACATTGGTCACTATCCCACTCACCGACAGACTTTCCGGTGCAAAACCACTCACTTCTACCGACTCAGACGCTTTGATTAACAAGTTTCCAGAATTCCCGTCACTAANAAAACCGCCCCTCAGATGATGAGATCGCCTTTTTACTATTAATATGAAATCATATTTTCTGTTTAAATGTTGTCTAAAACTTGCCCCAGATCAAAGGTTTAGCGATCGCAAATTTTGAGAATGAAACAGCCCTGCGGAAAAGGGANAATCACCCCCATTTCCCCGAATTCCAGGCTGGACATTGGTAAAAAGACCTGTGGGAAATCTAGGATTCGGTTGAGTTCCA
Source organism: Planktothrix serta PCC 8927 (assembly GCF_900010725.2). Lineage (NCBI taxonomy): Bacteria > Bacillati > Cyanobacteriota > Cyanophyceae > Oscillatoriales > Microcoleaceae > Planktothrix > Planktothrix serta. The sequence continues at coordinate 20,616 of NZ_LR734869.1, forward strand.
CTGATATCTATTAACTCACCCGCCTTAACCGTTAACGTTCCCCCTTGACCCTCCCCTCTTGTACCCGCACCAATTTGCGCTCCTTCTTGAAGAATTAACTGTCCCGTTTCGATCTTAATATTTCCGCCAATTCCTGTTCCTGTCGAACTAACAACCGTTAATAACCCACTCGGAATGAGATTGTCAATGGGCGTAATTCCAATGGCTTCTACTAGCTCAGATGTTTTTACAGTAATGCTTCCAGCCGAATCATCGCCTGTCTTCAGTGCTAAAAAAGTTGACCCATCCCTGAGTGTCAACCTTCTTCCCTGCGCCTGAATATTGCCACTCGCAGCACCACTCACATCCACAGAAGCCGCTTGTCGGAGAGTAATGTCCTGAAAATTTTGTACCATTTCATAACCTAACACCCAACCGGGGTGAGTTAAGGTGACATAACTGTTAGAACCCACACTCCCTATTTCAATTCGTCCCCCTTCAGCCGTGAGATTTCCTCCCTGTAAAATCACCTCACCGCCAACCAGTGCCAAAGTTTGACCATCTTTCACTTGCAGCCCATCAGGTCTATTTTCTCGGATAATGTCTCCAGGTGGTTGCTGCTGTTGACTGAGATTATGACCTGACCCTTGCACCATAATTCTTCCTGGGTTTGTGCCGTATTGTAAGCCAAGCGGAACATTGATACTCAGTAAAGGGGTAATTTGAGGATTTGTAGCGCTAAATTCTAAGCCATCCGCAAACCAAATACTATTAGCGGTACTCCCGAAAAATGAACCTCCAATATTTAACTGAGCATTCGGCCCAAATATCACGCCATTGGGATTAATTAAAAATAAGTTAGCGATACCGTTAGCTTGAATTAACCCATCAATATTCGAGATTGAATGACCTGTTACCCGACTAAAAATATTTTGAATCTCAGTGGCATTATTGAAAAATCCGATCCCATTTGTCGGAATAGAAAACGACTCAAAACTATGAAATAAATTTGTTCCCGCGACAGTTCCTCCCTCAATAAGATGAATATTACCCTGTTGTACCACCCTGGAATTTATGGGTAAAGTAGCATCTGGGATAATTTGGGCTGTTGTTGGGTAGGAATACAACAGGTAAAAAAGGATACTGCTCTTGAAAAACGAAAGGCGAACGAGAGGCAATTTCATGAAATAGCTTGGGTAGAATCAGCTTTTAGGGTTATATTAGCTAAAAAAGTGAATTTTATGAACAAACGAGAGGATATTGTCCAAAAATTCTCGACTTTTCTCAGCTTTGGCGACCGTAAAGCGATTTGGCAAGCCGATCTCCAATTAGAACGTCGGATAAAATACCTAGTGGCGTCAGATCCAGAGGCTAAAGCCGAATTTTGGGCGAGATATTTTCTAAAAATTCTTAAAGATATATCCCAAGAGGGATGTGAAGAATTTACTGATTTTGATAATACCAAACTCTCTACTCATGCTAATTCCATTACCGCCACCCGTTCTCAAACTTTAGAAATCCCAAGTTTAATCACAGCTAGACATTTATCAGCTTATTTACAAGAAGCTTGTCTTTGGGCGGCTCAAAAAAGTTATCTTAAATATAAGTTGATTCGCTATAAATATCCCCTGGAAGAATATTTTCAGATGGCTTCTTCTTTCACCCATCTTCCAGCCAAACTTCTCAAAAGTTTTAATCTTGACCACCCTCGCAGTAATATTGAGGGTTATGCTAAAACCGTATTATTTCGGTTGATTAGAGATCAACTTTATCAACAAGATTTAGAAGTAAAAAGAGACAAATTTAGCGATTATGGATTATTAAGGGTTTTAAATGCTAAAGAATTGAAAGAATCGTTATTATCTCATGGAATTCATCAGTCAAAACTTGATTTATATCGGATTATTTGGCAATATTTTAATGAGATTTACCCGCCTCAAAAACAGGGTTATAACTGTAATTTAGAGTTGGATAATCAAGAAATTATAAAACAAATTACTGAGTCTTACAATCAGCGAATAAATCAGCTAAATTTATCAGAGGAAGTTGCTCAGGAAGATACCATTCAAGAAATGCTTAAAATTTGTATCAAAGCAGCTAGAAATTATCGTACAAAGCAGTTTATTCCCCTTGAGGAGTATGATAATATCTCTGATCTTAATCCAACTCCTTTGGATATTGCTATTCAGCAAGAGGAAAGACAGCAGATCCAGTTGATCATTTCTAAATTGTTTGCAACTCTTCCAAAAGTTGGACAAATTATGTTGATTCTTTGGCAAGGTTTAGAGTTAACTCAAAGTGAAATTGCTACAGTTGTTAAAAGTCAGTATCCAGAATTACAAAAACAGTATCAAGTTGCTCGACAGTTAGCACGATATACTAAGACTATTTTAAAACAGTTTGTCATTGAATGGAATCAAGTTAATCCTAGCCAAGCAATTCAGGATGAACAAAGTTTAGAAGTCATCAAAGAAGCTTTAGATGACTGTTTACAGTTGTATTGTCAACAGTTAGTGACTTCAATTTTACAAAATGTTATTGATGAAATGAGTGAGGGTGATCAATTGTTAGTTTTTGCTGTTAAACCCAATAATATTAATGATCAAATTTGTAGACAGAAGCAGGCTCTAATTAATCCTTTTATTAACCAATTAGAAATTGAGTTAAGTTTGAGCAAAAATGCAATCTTACCAGTGAGAAATAAAATATCTAATTGGGTAGAGGAATGGCTAATTTATACAAAATAAGAAGATCCAGAGCGAATCTAAATCTGTTGCCTACATCTCCGCTCTCTTCAAAAAGTTAGGGGAGCTAAACTTAATTATGCCGTCTTTCTAGAAAAAGGTTAATATTGAATATCAGTAAAAAAATCTGGTTTTTCCGCCTAGTCTTGGGTTTAGATCATCAAGGTTGACGCAGAAACTGGGTTTTTAGCCAAAAAGTGCGATCAGTCTTGCTGTTCTATCCCAATCATTTAACAGTAATACAGTTATGCTACCAGAAATTAGTCCTGGAACTTTAATTAATAATCGATATCAGATTCAACAAGCACTCGGACGAGGAAGTTTCGGACGAACGACTCCATATTTTGTATTTTGCAACAGTTGTCGCAATTCTTCTTTAGCTTCTTGAGTTAAGTAACCCATTTTTAGACTGTGTTGAATGACTTCACAAATTTTGCTCATTTGTTGAATTTATCGAGCTTTCAAAACAATTCAATAGAGGTTGATTTATTGTTAAGATGGACGTTGAGAAGTGATTCCAATTAGACTTAAAATCAATAAGCTAATTGCTAAATTGGTTTCAGGAACTTCTTTTGGTGGGGTGGCTTGAGCGACTTTAATTTGGAAGGCTAATTGAGATTGAACTGGGGGAGTTCCTTGCCAAGTCATGGTAGATTCTCCTGTGAGTTTAAAGCTGTTCATAACATCAGAAATTTGCAGGATATCCAGTCCGCCTGTATCAGCAATAGCAGAGGATTGAGCATTAAGAGAAACCCCATCAAGTTGCAGGTTACTCAGGAGCATCGAACTTCCGGCTTGGGTGGCACGGGTGCGGAGGAAGAAGTCGGAAAAGGGCAGGGCTGTTTCATTCTCGGATCTAAAAAGCGATCGCCTGAGAATAGAGGGCGGGTTTAGGGAGATAATTACTGATCATTAAAGCTCGTCTCGGAACCCGCCCCTACGGTTTANGGAAAAGGGATCGGTGTAGCTTTGGGTAAGAGTGCGATCGCCCACAGTAAAATGAACTAAATGGGAGACGGCATCATAGAGGAGTTCAAAGGGTTGGGCGACTCCTGAAAGCCAGTTAAATTGGTCTGTGACTTGAGGATGACCGGGATCGGATTCGTGTAAATTCAGTTCGTGGGTGGGGTTGCTGCCATGACTTCTGATCCAGTTATTGTAACCACTGTTGATCAAGGGTTTGCGTTCTCGACGGTGTTTGTTGGTGTGGGATGAAGTCGAAAGTCTTTTACAACCTGGACAGTTAGCGGGAAATTATCGAGTTAAGGAGCCATTAATTAAGGCTTCGTTATATAAAAATTTAGGATGGGCGTATTTTGAACTTGATCAGAATGAACGGGCAAAACAGTATTTATTGTGTTCTATTGAGGAATCAAATGATCGCGCTGCGCCTTATTGTTTATTAGCTCAAATTCAAGAGGAGGAAGGGGATAATTTAGGGGCAAAAGCCGCTTGGCAGAATTGTTTAAATTATGATTCAAAGCAAAGTCGCACCTATAAGGAACCTTGGGTTTGGCCAGAGTTAGAGATCTGGCGGGTAATGGCTTATGCTTACTTAAATCGTTCTAGCAATTGAGTAGGGCAATTTAGGGAGATTTAATATTAACAAATGCTTCTCGAAAAGGTTATTGCCACGTTGAAGGAGTTGGGGGCTGTTGAGGAAAGTGAGTGAGGGTTTTAGGTTTGCGATCGCTTGTTGAATTACAAGGAATAGCGATTAGTTTAAGAGTGTGGGTTGTTAGATTTGATGCTTTTCGTCCCCTTGCGGGGAAAAGATAGGAAATAACTAGCACAGGATTATTTCGATCCCCACCTAGAGGTGGGAGATGTGTTTCCGTCCCCTTGCGGGGAAAAGATAGGAAATAACTTCAACGTAAAGGTTGAATATGTAGATTTTGAGGGGTTTCCGTCCCCTTGCGGGGAAAAGATAGGAAATAACTTAAGTAAGTATAAATCTATACCACTTCAAAGACTACCGTTTCCGTCCCCTTGCGGGGAAAAGATAGGAAATAACTACAAGAGAAAGACAAAAGGATAGTATATAAGTTTCCGTCCCCTTGCGGGGAAAAGATAGGAAATAACGTCAGGTACTTAAACCAATCGGTCACTGTCCCATGTTTGCATGGTTTCCGTCCCCTTGCGGGGAAAAGATAGGAAATAACCTGCACTGCATCAGCAACTGAGTGCTATGTTCAGTCAAGAGTTTCCGTCCCCTTGCGGGGAAAAGATAGGAAATAACGTCCAATCTGTGGACAAAGCTGAAGGTGTGTGGGGAACACCGTTTCCGTCCCCTTGCGGGGAAAAGATAGGAAATAACCAACTTTGCCACCTCGTTGGCACGTGTTACGTTCTCCAATCTGGTTTCCGTCCCCTTGCGGGGAAAAGATAGGAAATAACGACATGTGGAACGAAGCGGTTGAATCTGCTGCTAAACTGGAGTTTCCGTCCCCTTGCGGGGAAAAGATAGGAAATAACCCTATCGCTTTGGAAACTATAGCCAATCGAATTTTCAAGGTGCTGTTGCGAGAGGCTACGGATTAATAGCCTGTATCAAAACAAACTCAGTGGTTTTTCCAATAGGAAAACTCTCAAATTTGTTGATATTTGAAAGTATAGAGGAAATTCTCTAACGAGTCAACCCTAAAAACCCAAAAAAGCCTTAAAAATCTCCACCAGATTTTTTCTAGCCTCTTCTAGCTCTCTGCGACATCACCTTAAAAACCGTAATTTTACGTTACAAACTTGTTAACTCCATCTCCATCAGGATTTGAGGTTAATTCCTGCCCAAAACCGCAAAAACCAACCCCAAAAACCTGAGAAAACTCAACTTTTCTTTACAAAATCAGAAAATCCGGCGGTTCATAGGGCGGATCACTCCCAAACACCTTGGTTTGTTGCTTGGCGATCGCATCAAGGGGATACACCCGCAAACTATCCTCCGCCAAATTCAACACCTTCAACCAACGCTGTTCTAGCAATTGTTCCAAAACCGATCGCTTCAACGGACATTCAAACACCGAATATTGCACCCGTTGACAACGCTGTTCTAGCAATTTCGCTAATTTTGTCCGTCGTTTATCGTTCCGCACATCATAACAAACCAACCATAAATCGCTCATTTCAACACAAACCCCTCATAGTCTAACCTCATCTCCACCAAACATCGGGCCAGCGATCGCGCCTGTTCCAAGATAATTTGACTCAAACTTAACTTGCGGTTTTGGGGTCGATATAGCAACGGTTCCCGCAGTCGCCGTTCTAACTGTCCTAACAATAGCTTTTTCGCCGCCAACCCTAACCAAACTCCCTCCCCATCAGGAGAGGGTTGAAAATCCTCCGGTTGTAATAAATTCCCTTGAATCAAAGAAATTACCACCTGATCCACCACCACCGGGCGAAATTCCTCCATTAAATCCAAAACCAAATTCGGGCGATAGGGTTCAGTGGCGTGGAAAAACCCCAAATAAGGATCAAGTCCCGCCTGAACACAAGCCGCAAATACCCGCGCCAACAATACCCCATATCCCCAACTCAGTAACGCATTAATTGGATCACGAGGGGGGCGACGGTTGCGTCCGGTAAACTTCCACCGTTGAGGGAAATAATATCGCAACCCTTGATAATAAGTTCTGGCGCAAATTCCCTCAATTCCCATCAGTTCAGAACGGTTTAGGGGAGTAGAAACAGATTTCAACTGAAGCACATAAGCAGCGATCGCATCAATGGCTTCCCCCAACTCTCCGATCCGTCCTTTGCTAAACCGATAACGCTGTTGTAGCAATACCCGTTGGTTGCGAATTTTCGCCATCACCAAAAGTTGCGCCAACGCCATCCCAAAAGTTGTATTAATCATCCGATATTGGCCGAGGCGGATCGTGGGGTTGGTTTGGAACTGTCCCTGAAGGCGACCTCGAAACTGTCCATCCCGTTTGAGAAATAGGGTTTCAATTCCTCGATCTAGCAGTTGGGCGATCGCTTCATCGGTGAACTGAACCCCCGGTAAAATCACCACTAACGTTAATTCCACTAACCGACAATGATGGGTTTTGTCCTGTTGTTTGATTAAAAAACTTTGATTGTGATAGCGAACTACTATCCCCGGTTCAGTTAAATATAAAGTTGTCATTACCCCAACTCACAGCAGGTTTTCTCCGTAGGACTGAAGCACCTGACCCGATCAACCCGGTTTCAGGTTCAGTCCTGCTTTATTGTCGAACCTGACTGGAAGACCCCTATTCCAACCGCGCGTAAGATTAGAACTATTAGAAATTTGGTCTACTCCAGAAGCCAACTTTCAAATTTCAACCCGATTTCTGAAGTGTCAATATTAGGGAGAACTACGATATGTCTATTTCTTTAACTCGAATTTTAGTGCGTCACCGGAGCCTAAGTATTGCGATCGCTAATGCAGCAATTACCTGGACTATTTTAATTATTGCTCCATTGGGACTATTTGCGGTGATAATCTGTACCTTAGCGGTTTTTATCAGTAGTGCGATCGTTGCTTGGTTCGGAGATCAAGCGCTAGAACATCTGTTAAGACTAGAACAGGAACAACTGCGAGAAACCGAAGGAAATCCGGTGTCGATTCCCTCTCCCCCAGGGTTCCAAGGCGATCGCTTTCCCAACTCCGAACGCCGAGAATTACGCGATCGCTAATTCCCAAACACCTCTCAAACCTCAAGCTGGCCTTTTATAACCACCGAAATCTAAGGTTACGTCAAGTTCTACATATTTATTTACAAAGATACCCCTGTATCAAAATACCCTTTGTGGTTTAATATTAGAACAAGATGCTAAACTGAACATTGTTAAAACGTTTAAAGCTCAATACCCCGGAGGGTTAACAGAGCGTTTTGACCTTGCTCCCGTTCACAGCATCCGACAACAACCCCATCACACATCATCAATTTCTGTAGAGAGTAGAGGCTTTACAATCCCCTTAAAAGCCTTTAGCCCCAATTAAATTAAAGTTTAAAGAATTTCTTCGCCCTTAATTTGTTCAAATCTTGAATGGGATGCGTCAACATGACTCATTTAGATCCTGAAAATTCTATTAAAATTGCGCTGGTTTGGTGTTTAGCTTGGGGACAAGAACGCCAACCCCAACAAGAGGTTAACCCCAATCAATTACGAGAAGCACTATCACAGAATCAACCGATTTCTGAACCGTTACAGTCTCTTTTTCAGCAAGTAGAAGCTCTTTTAAAGATGCCCTTTCCTGAAAAAATTAATGACCTACAAAATTATACCCAACAATATCCTCAATTATGGGGTTCTCAAATTGGCTTAGTTTATGGGGGTGCGACTAAAATTAAACAATATGTTTTTGAAGCGGCTAAACTTCCTGATATTCGAGGAGCTTCGGCGTTATTAGATCGAATTAATTTAATTGATATTCCCGCTTTTTTTGGAGAATATGAGGAGAAAAAATCGGTTACAGTTGAACAATGGCTAGATCAAGAGTTTCCCGATCTCCGTTTCGCTTTAATTCCTGAATTATTAGTGTATTACAAAGGCGGTAATATATTAGCTTTTTGTCCGGCTGCTTTTGTCGAGGATTTATGTAATGCTATTGAAAAACGGTATACCGAAGAAACGTTAACCGCTAATTCCTGCGCTGTGGGCGCGAGATTTAAACCGTTAGAAGTTCGGTTTGGCTTACTCAAAAATGAGATTAAACAAACGTTTTGGCTAGAAAAATATAATAATAATAAAGATAAAGACCTGGTTAAAGCCTATTTTACTCAAGAAGATACCGACCCAATAACAGCCTTTAAAAACCGCAAAAGTTTTAACGAGTTAGTCACTCATTTAGCCATTAAATTTAATCAGCGTCGCAGTGGAAATGATACAGAAAAACGTCCCAGTCGTCGCTATCCTCCGATGTTTGAAACCCATCCATTTTTAGTTAGAGATGAAAGCGATCGCCGTTTAGCAATTCATCATTTTATCACTCCTCCAGAAGATTCTTCTCAAGGATTACCAGGTGATCCTTTTCTATCTGAATCTTTAATTCGTAAACGAATTGTTGGACATATAGCAAAACGAGAAGCTTTTCAAGAAAATCTGCCTAATTGGTTTAAAAATTTAAGATTAAACTGGCAGCCGACAGGCGTTTTAATTAAAAGTTGGGTTGAGGAATTTGAAGATTATCTTGAGAATAATATTCACCTGAAACAAAAATATTATGGTAAAAACAACCCTAATTTAATTAAAGAAGCTTTATCTCTAAGGGAACTGGGAAACGTTAATAAAGGGTTTGTTGCCTATATTTATGCAGATGGAAATAATATGGGAGGTTATATTCAAACCATCCAAACTCCTCAAGAGTATCAAAAATTTAGTCAAGATATATTTGAAGCAACCGAGAAATCTGTTTACAAAGCATTAGCTCAACATCTGATGCCTCATCAACTGAATAATTTAACAGATCCAGATAATATCAAGCGCAATGGAGAATGGATACATCCCTTTGAAATTGTCACCATTGGGGGAGATGACGTTTTAGTTATTGTACCTGCGAATAAAGCATTAGAAATTGCTAAAACCATTGGAGAAGAATTTGAAAAAATTTTACTCAATAAAGATCCAGATAAATATAAAGTTGATAAAAAATATGATTATGAACCTAAAATCATTCATCGCTATCAGGGACAAAATCTCCCATCCGGTTCTAATCAATGTAAACTAAGTATGTCCACTGGCGTTTTAATTACTGCGGAAAATACTCCCATCTATTATGCAGAGGATTTAGTAAGTCAGTTGCTTAAATCAGCGAAAGAGAAAGCTAAAATACTCAAAACTGCCGATAAAAAACTAGATAAAAATGCGGGCAAATATTATGGAGGAACCATTGACTTTTTTACCATGAAATCGGTTACAATGTTAGCATCCAGTATTAAAGAATTTCGAGAACAAGGATTAACAAAAGAAGTCAGAGGTCAGAAACTTCAGTTATATGCAGCACCTTATACACTCTACGAAATCGGGGGGTTATTAGAGTCACTGAAAGCATTACATGAAGCTAAATTTCCGCGATCGCAACTTTATCAAATCCGCAGTTTCCTAGAACAAGGAAAACACACCGCTATTCTGAATTATCGTTATTTCCGAGTTCGTTTAAAATCTGATGCCCAAATTCCTCTGAAAGAACATTTTGAAGAACCCTGGTGTAACGCTAAAACCAACCCTGGAAATATCGCCCCTTGGATGTATTATGAGGAGAAAGAAACTGATCCTAAAAAATCTTCAGAACCTAAGAAATTTTACGAAACAATTTGGCGAGATTTAGTGGATCTTTATCCTTTCTCTGAAGCATCCGAAACCTCTGAGGTAGAGACGTTGCATGCAACGTCTCTACCTACGGAATAATGGTCGATTTAATTGCAGATGATCTAACACTATGATTCAACTTCAAGCACTCACAAATCCCATAACCTCCTATTCCCTAACTGCTAATATTAATAGCGCATTATGTATCGGTGCTGGGGGGTCTTCGGGTTCCTTAGCAGATAAACCCATTGTTAGAAATGCGGAAAAAAACTTAATTATTCCCGCATCTCAACTCAAAGGTCGTTTACGCCATGAATGTGAGAAAATTGCCAGGGGGTTAGGTTGGGGAATTTGTGATTCTCCCAAAGCAGAAACCATGTGTCCCCAACGCGCTGGACTTTCAGAAGTAGAAAAAAACCGATTTAACCGAGAAGAATATCGAGTTGTAGAAGATGACAGACATCACTGTTTAATCTGTCAAATTTTCGGTAATCCCAGTTTACCATCCCGGGTTCTATTTGATGATTTAATCTGTCAGGAAGACCCCGATAACTTACCCGAAATCCTGCGTCCGGGTGTGACAATTAACCGTCGTCGGGGGACAGCAGAAGAACACAAACTGTACTTCCTAGAAACCTCTCCCGCTAATGCTGAATTAGCATTTATAGGTGCAATTCACTTTCTGCCCAATTGTCCTAATTATGCTCAGGCTTTAATTGTAGCAGGTTTGCATCATATTCATGCGTTAGGGGGCAGTAAATCAGCCGGGTTAGGATGGTTAACTTGGGAAATTGATCAAAATATTAAAATCAATGAAACTGCATGGCAAGAATTAGCAAAGGGGGTAAAAAATGAATCGAATTGAATTAGAAATAAAAGCATTATCTCCTTTGGCAATTGGTCGGAATAAACCGGGAGTTTCAGTCAGTGAAGCAGGAGACTATATTCCCGGTTCCGTCATTCGAGGGGCGATCGCATCCCAACTATTACAAACCAATCAACCTGAAACTGGAGATGATTTTCACAGCCTATTTTTAGATCAAAATCAAGCTATTTTTCAGAATGCTTATCCAGCATTTGTCTATGATAAAGAAACTAAAACTAAGGAAATTGCAGAAAACGTTTATGTTCTTCCTTCAACCGTTCTCAGTTCTAAAACTAACCCTGGATTTGCCCCAAAAGGAAACGGCGTTTTTGATACCTTAATTGATCGCTTCTGTGCAGAACAACATGGTTTTCCCTATGACCCCAGTTGTCCTACTGAAAAAGGCGATCGCGTTGACGGTTTTTCAGGGTTCTATACTATAATTAAGCAGAAATACCATAAAGTTTCAGCCAATAAACGGTTGTTAACGCGAGTCGGAATTAACCGCAGACGGGCTACTTCAGAAGAATCCATTCTCTATAGTATACAAGTATTAAATGAATCCCAACTAATAGGAAACAAACCTGCTATTTATCAAGGAGCAATTTTAGTTCCCGATCATCAGTTAGCAGAATTATTGGTCGCATTTATTCGTTCTCACCAAGAAGTTTTCCGTTTTGGTGGGTCAGTTTCTAGGGGACTAGGAAAAGTAAAAATTCAACCAAAATTATCACAAAAATCTCAAAATCTGGTAAAATCAAGAATAGATGATTTTAACAAAGAACTCCAAAAACGTTGGCAAAAGTGGAATATTTTTAGTCAACCGGAAAAACCCTATCCCAAAGACCGAAAATATTTCACCCTAGATTTACAATCCGATGCTATTCTAACGGAAAATTGGCAACGAACAACGGTAATTTCCGAAGCGATGTTAAGGGAATTAACAGGTCTTGATTCATCCCTAAAATTGGAAGCTGCTTATAGTAGTTATGACCATCGTTCCGGTTGGAATAGTGCTTGGGGTTTAATGAAAGATATTGAGTTAGTTACAAATAAAGGAGGGGTTTATCTATTTAGTATTAGTCAAGATCAGGAAAAAGAATGGACAGATGCTTTGATTCAATTAGAATCTCAAGGTGTGGGAGAACGAACCTCAGAAGGGTTTGGTCAAGTTCAAATTTGTAACCCATTTCATTTAGTATTACGCGAGGAGGCAAAATGAGTTTATCGCCTGAAGTTCAAATCGCACTGGAAATTCAAAAAGGAATCCGTCAAGCGGAAGATGAGTTAGTTCAAGCAATAGAGAAAGCATTAGATAGTAAAAAATACGGGAATTTAGAAGAATCTCAGTTTAGAAATTTAGTCAGAGTTGCTGAAACCACCGATAGTCCAGAAGTGATTAAAAACTTTATCCGCTATCAAGTGGGACGGGATACTAAATGGGGTCGAGGTAAAGATTCTTTAGCAGAAATTATTATTAATGATATTAATGCTAAAACCAAGGAAAAAGCAGAAGCGATCGCTAAACAAGCTAAAACCCAAGATATCAAGTCAATTCATATTGAGTTAATTCGTCGATATTTAGGATATGGCGCACGACATCTTAAATATTTGCGAGAAGGTAAAGTCTGAATTTTAATTAATTTTAATTAAGGGAGTAAAAAAATGCCACGCTTTGTGCTATCTACCATAGGAACAAGTTTACTAACTCAACAAATTGATCGAGATAATCGTGAAGAAACAGATTGGTCTAAAAGTCTTTCTAATCATGCCAATTTAAAACTCGATGAAACCCCGGAAAACATCAAACAAATTATTAAGGAACTGCAAAAAAGAGCAACAGAAAAACTGAATCAAAACGATATTCCAAAAATTCGGCGTGCCAGTGCAGAACTTAATGGAATTTATGGATTATATGAAGAACAATTAGAACAGGGAAAACAGGATATTCACTGGTTAGTTGCAACGGATACGGCACAGGGAGAAGCAACAGCAAAAATTGTCCAGTCATTTTTAGAAAAACATGGAATTGTTACACAAATCTTACAACCAAATAACCTATCTGCTACCAGTACCGAAGATTTTCAAAATGGTATTGATGAACTATTAAAATGGATTGATGATACGATCCCTGGATATCAAGATAGTGATTATCGAATTATTTTCAATTTAGTAGGTGGCTTCAAGAGCTTGCAGGCTTATCTAAACACAATTGGAATGTTTTATGCTAATGAAATAATTTATATTTTTGAAGGTGTTGGTTCAAAACTGATTACAATTCCTCGCTTACCCATTCAAATTGATACTTCAAAAATTCAACCTGTACAATTTGCTTTGATGGCTGCGGGAGCTTGGATTGAACAATCAAAACTTCAAGATGTTTATGAGACTTTGATTTTTTCGGTTGATAATGAAGCCACGCTATCAAACTGGGGTCGATTAACTTGGAATAAAGTAAAATCTAAGTTCTTAGGAGGAGATTTATTAAAGTTTCCTCGGCTCCAATATGAAGACAGTTTTATCAGGGATTATGGAAAAATTAATAATGTGAAAGAAAAAATTAAAATTCAAGAAGTATTGGCGAAAGTCTCTTATTTTTTATTAAAATATAATGGAGATACAGCACCTTTATGCCGAGATGGAGGTTTATTATATGAAGATTATGTAAATAAGGGCGGTATTGCACACTTTCGAGTGACTCAAGGTATCAGGATTAGTTGTAGAACTTCTGAAGAAACACTCGTCCTTCGTCATTATGGGACTGAACCGGAAGTCAATAATAATCCTTAGCACCACTATAATCAAACCCAAAAAATAATCGAGGTTAGTTTATGTTTGACACCTTCAAAAATCGCTTAGAAATTACGGGAACTTTAACCACTGTCACGGCTTTAAGAATTAGTGCAGGACGGTCTACAGAACCCATTGGATCAGATTTACCTGTAATTAAAGATGCGTTAGGTCGTCCTTTAATTCCAGGGTCAAGTTTTAAAGGAGCATTGCGATCGCGCTTAGAAAGTTTTTTAAGAGGAATATTAGGAAGCGATCGCCATCTCGTTGCTAACCCAGCGAATGAGAATGAATGGTCAATAAAAGCCGATGAAATGAAAAAGTTAAAGGAAAATTTCCAAGATGATTTAGCCTTAACTACCAAAATTCTTGAACAAACCGATCTCATTTCTCATTTATTTGGTTCCCCCTGGTTAGCGAGTAAATTCCAAGTGCGAGATTTAACTGTAATTCCTGATGCTTGGTTTGGACAATATCAAGAACGGGATGGAGTCGCCATTGATCGAGATACCGAAACCGCCGCCGATGGCAAACTCTATGATTTCCAAGTGGTTCCGGCTGCGACTCCCTTTGAATTTAAAGCCATTGTTGAGAATGCAAAAGCATGGGAATTAGGGTTATTAATGATTGGGTTACACCAATTTGAAAGCGAACAAATTCCATTAGGGGGAGGACGTTCACGGGGTTTGGGAGTTGTGAGTTTAAAAATTGATAAAATGAAGTGGTTTGACTATCCTGAAGATCAACCCCATTTGCTTTTAGAGTATTTGAAGAAATTGGTAATGGAAGATGAAAGTGCCTATGAAGATGCAGAGTATTTTAAAGATGATTGGATACAAAAATTAATTGAACACTTGACAGAAAAGATGAATCAAACAACTGCTGTAGAGAGGTAAAATTTATAGAAATGATTGAAAAACCAAGCTAGAGGAAAGTTCAAATGTCTTTTAGTCAGTATAAAAGTATTGGTGATGTTGTTAAAAAATTTCAGATTCACTATACTGAAAGTAACTTTGTAGCTGAAGTTCCCTTTAACATTTCCGACTATTTCCGAGAAGACTTAGAAATAGTAATGCGGGAAGGGGTTGTTGATAACTCAGAATATGCGATTTGCGAAAACTTAATTTATCCTATTCTCAAAGAAGTTTGGAAATGGTATCGAAAATCCTTTGTTCTGTGGAGTCATCAATCTTTAACCTACGATGAGGAACTATCAGGTTTTCCAGAGTATATCTTAGCAAAGCGATCGCCCTTGGGAAAAGTTGTTTTTGACAAACCCTACTTTCTGTTAGTTGAAGCTAAACAAGATAAATTTGATGAAGGATGGGGTCAATGTCTGGCAGAGATGATCGCAGCCCAACGCTTGAATGAAAATCCGAATATCACAATTTTTGGCATTGTTTCTAATGGAAAAATTTGGCAGTTTGGAAAATTAGAAGCAGATTGTTTTACTAAAAATGTGAGGTTCTACCTAATTCAAGAGTTAGATACTTTATTTGCCGCCGTGAACTTTATTTTCCAACAATCTCAAGTTCAACTTGAACAACTGATAGCAGTTTAATTCCAAAACAACTCAATCCCATCTAACCATGCACAAACGATTTGTTAACCATTGTACCATTGAATTTAGCATTATTCCCGACGGGCCCATTTTAATTAAATCGGGAAAAGAAGGTGCAGATCCCACAAAACCTGATATGGAATTTGTCGAAACCTACTATCAAGGGGGGCGTTCCATTTATCTCCCAGGAAGCAGTTTAAAAGGGGCAATTCGCGCCCATGCTGAACGGATTGTGAGAACAGTTGGTCAAGATAAACGCTCCAATAATACTAATGTATTATGGGCGAATGATCCGTTAAATGACGATTACAATTATCTGCCTAATAATAAATTAGGAGACAAAGGAGATAAAATTTATCAAATTTCTTCTTTTACTGATCAAATATTTGGCAATACTTCCTTAGCAAGTCGCTTTAGAATAGAAGATGCTTATCCTGTTGATAAAACCCAAGTAAAAACCGAAGAACGCAATGGCGTTGCGATTGATCGAGTGTTTGGTTCCGTTGCTGTTGGGCCGTTTAATTATCAAGTTTGTACATCGGGAGAATTTAGCACTAAAATTCATCTTAAAAACTTTACTTTAGCGCAATTAGGACTGATTGGTTTAGTATTACGAGACTTAAATGATGGTTGGTTTGGATTAGGTTTTGCCAAATCTCGCGGGATGGGAACAGTACAAGTTAAATTAAACAAAGCTGTTGTTCAATATCCAGGTTGTGTGTTAGAACAAGATCGAATCAAACTGTTAGGAAGTGATAAAACTTGGGGAACCACACAACTGATCGGAGTTGGTGAGTTTCTATCTTCAGAAGAAGCACAAACCTATGGTTTTCCCTCAAATGATCATCAAGAAACTCCCGTTAAAGGTCAAGAGATGGACTTAGGATTAGGAGTTGAATTAACCTGGGAAGGAGATGTACAAGTTAAAGATTTATTCACAAAATCCGTGAAGGCTTGGAAACAAAAAGTTGAGGTGAAAGCATGAGTGCATTTGTAGGAACAAAAGAACATTTAGAGGTGATACAATTGCAAGAAATGATTAAAAGTTTATTTCCTGAACCTGCTTATTTCTGTGAACGAAAGCCGGATAAAATAGAACCCTTTAAACTAGAACCCTTTAAACCAGGATTTCCTCAAGATTTTGCCCCCGAAGGACAAATTTTTAATCAGCAAAGGGAACTGAGATGGAAAAAAACTAGAAAAGGGTTCAGTGTTTTATTATTGAGTTTAGATGAACCCCAAACTCATACTCTGAACAAACTTAAAAATAACTGGAAAACCGAAGATCTTAACTGGAAAACCGAAGACCGAAACGCCCATATTTATCGCCAAAGTGAAACTCGGTTTCCGAAAGGAGTTCATGCGTTATCAGCAGAAATAGATCAAAATAACTTTCCTCTCGGTCAACGTTATTTTCAAGATGCTGATACCGCTACGATTCATTTTATTGCACTTACGTTAATAAAACCCCTATGACCTACAATAAACCAACCTCCAGACAAAGTAATTCTGCCGCCTCTTCGAGAAGCAATTTCTCGGACGGGGAACAAGTTCCTAAACCCTATTCAATGGTTTCTTTACCCAAACCTGCACCCCAACGTAAACCCCCCGTAGGTCAGGAACAGTTTAAACTCAAGCGTTTAAGCGGTAAAATTTCCTTGCGTTTAACAGTAAAAACAGCCACCTTTATTGCGTCTGGGGTGGTAGCAATGGGAACTGATGTTTCTAGCCTTAATAAAAATATTCCTCTGATTAAAGTTGCGGTGAGTCAAGGGGAAAAGATTATTATTCCTGGGAGTTCTTTAAAAGGCGTTGTCCGTTCAACCTATGAGGCAATAACCTCTAGTTGTTTGTGTAAAACAAGAGCAAGAAAAGAAAATATTCCAGAAGGATATTCTGAATGTAAAGATAAAACTAAACTCTGTCCCGCTTGTCAAGTTTTTGGGGCAATGGGATGGCAGGGTTTAATCTCGTTTCAAGATGCTGTTGCAGAAACCATTAAACCTAGTGTCGGGTTTATGCCGTCTTTATATGCACCCCGAACTAGCCGTAAAGCTTATTTTTTAAATGGAAAAGTTGCAGGGAGAAAATTTTATTATCATGCGATTAAAGCCGTTGATAAAGGACAACGCGGCATTCCAGTTCAGCAAGCTGGGGCAGAATTAACCCTAACAACGCAACTGCGATTTATGAATTTAACAGAAGCGGAATTAGGAACGCTTTTAATTGTTTTAGGACAAGATCAGAATAACTATTTTGCCCTCAAGGTGGGAGGGGGTAAACCGATTGGCATGGGAACAATGACGGTAGAAGTGACAGAAATAGAACATTCCGAAAATGTTAAAAATCGCTATCTTTCTTATACGCTTTCTGAAGATAATACTTTAACTGGGGATAAGCTGAAACAGTTTATTCAAAAAAATGTTAATGCTGCCAAAACCTTAGTTCAAGCTGACCAATTAAAGCAATTAAAAGCAATTCTGGAATATCCTACAAAACGGACTGCACCGGAGGGAATGTATTAATGTTAGAAACCGTTGAATTAAAAGAAATCCACTGGCAAGCGGCTCATGCGGTTGCGATTGAATTAGTTAAAAATGAGACTGATCCGAATGAGTTAAGTAAAGCCGTCTCCTATCTTAGTGCCTATGGAGAACGGCAAGATGCCGGAAGCAAGTTTTTGAGTTATTTAATAACTTTAGCTAAAAATGGCGATCGCATTGGACACAGTAAAACCACAATTGAATATTACAAAGCCATTGAAGCCGCCTGTCAAAAACATCTCAAAGCTTATCAAAATAACGTTCCAGTATTATTACAAATTTTAGGCTGGGTGGTGCGGCTGATGCGGTATTACAAAGATGCTGTACCAATGGGAGAACTCAACGCTGTCGAAACCGCAGCCCCCATCGAGTCAGAACGTCAAGCGGAAATTGCTGAAGTTTTGGCATCTCAGGAATTTACAGTGGGACAGCAGTTAGATGCAATGATTACCAGTATTAAGGGTAACAAAGTCACTTATGAGATCTTGGGAGCAATTAAGTTAACTCAGAAGGAACCAAAGCTGGCAGGTATGCTAAAAGAGGGACAGCAAGTTAAGGCGGAAATTGCGGAGTTGAAGGAGGATGGTGGGGTTAAGAAGGTGAAAGTTCTAAATTAGTTGTCATTTTTAGTTTCAGCAGCTATAATGGAACAGTCCTAACTAAATCAAAAACCAATATGGATAGAATATCCTGGGATGACTCTAGCGGTCAAACAAGTAACTACTCGATTAATCCAGCATCGCAAAGTTCAAGTTATTCGGGCAAACCCGCCAAAAACCAAACTTCCACTCACAGTAACAAAACACGAGATACAGTAATTACTCCACAGTTCCGAGAAGATTTAAGAAACTGGATAAAAGATGATTGCGACATTGCCTCAAAGGTATTAGAGTTAGTTGAGCTTGTGATGCGTGACCCTTTCAAAGGTCGAGGTAAACCAGAAAAACTGAAGTATGAGAAGAATGTCTGGTCGCGTCGCATCACAGAGGAGCATCGGTTAGTCTATAAAGTCACCGATGGCCGAATTGATTTTCTTCAAGCACGCTATCATAATTAACTAAATCAATGTTGGGGGTCTGGAGCCTTTTCAAGATCCCCTCCTAGCAGGTTTACTTAACCAAAGTGACCATTGAAACTAATAAAGTACCCAGTCTTTATCTGTTACAAATATTTATTTATATGGAATTAGTTGAAAATGTCTATTCAAGATACATACACCTATAACTACGCTCATACACACCTAGATCAACTTTGCGATCAAGTATTGGACAATCAAGAAGTAGTAGTTATTAATTATTCTAGCAAAGGAAAAGTTGCTCTTATTCCTGCTTCTGAATTAGAGAGTTTACGAGAGACTGTTTATCTTCTTGGGTCTGCAAATAATGCAACTCGTTTATTTGCTGCTTTAGAAAAAGCCAATAGTAATACCCTTAAACCTCAAACTATCAGTGAGTTACGCGAAGAGCTAGGTTTTTATGATTGAATATCTTTTACATCCTCGCAAGGGGACGGAAACTAAACTCCGTGAGATGCTGGATTGATCGATTATTACGTCATCCCATCTCTTTCCCCGCAAGGGGACTAAACATAAAACTCAACCAACTGTCAAAACTGCCAGCTTTCAGACTTGAGAAGTTATTCTTAAAATATCTGCTAGTGTAATTTCTCATACTTCGCCATGACTCTAACCTCAATTCCAACTCAACAACAACTCACCTTTACACAATTTTTAGAACAACTCCCTAATGAAGCAGGACGTTATGAACTGGTGAATGGAGAAATTGTGAGAACGTTACCCACTCGACAGCATGAAGATATTGCTGATTTTATTGCTGATGCGTTTAAAAATGAAGTCAAACGGTGTGATCTTAACTATCGAGTTTCTGATCGAATTGTCATTAGGACATTAACCCCGATAGGAACAGAACAAGGAAGACAACCGGATGTCAGTGTTGTTGATAAAACCCTATGGGAATTAAATCGCAATGCTTATACTGCATTTGTTGATCCGCTTCAGGTAGCGGTTGAGGTAGTTTCAACAAATTGGGAAGATGATTATGTCGATAAATTAGATGAATATCAACGCTTAGGAATTGCTGAATATTGGATAGTAGATTATTTAGCGATCGCATCTCGTTCTTATTTAGGAAACCCTAAAGTTCCGACTATTTTTGTTTATCAAGTTGATGAAACAGGAAATTATCAACGTCAATCTTATCAAGGATCTGATTTAATTTTATCTCTCACCTTCCCTGAACTACAATTAACCGTTGAACAAATCTTAAATGTTTAATTGTTATGTTTATTGCGAAGAAAGTTAAACTAGGATAGTTATGGGATGCAGCGCTGAAGCGCAACTACAAACTTTTAATTCCTTGACGGGCTAATTTTGCATAGGTTTTTACCGTTTCATAGGGCATTTCTAAATCCTCTGCAATGTCTTTTAAAGATTCTCCAAACTCATAACGAGCTAAAATTGTGGCACGGGTTTCACAAATATCAATTGCTCTGGTTCCTCCGGTTCGTTTTTGTCCTTGCATTAACTTTTCGGTAATTTGTTCAATGCGTTGCGCTAATAATAATTCTACGGTTGTTAACGTAACTAACCCTTCTTCTCGATGCCAACCTGTTTGGGTTTGACCTAAACCAAAGGTGGTTTTATGTCCGGTTCCACAATAGGGCGCCAATTCACCTAATGTAAAAAATAATTGCACAAATTCGGGTTGATTGTAGGCGTTTTCTGTTAATCCATATTCAATAGCTCCTGTAAACCCCGTCACAGACCCTTTTTTTCCCGCAACAACTTTCACAGATTCTAATTGATGACGCAGAATAATTACATTTTCATCCACCCAACTGAGAAAAGCATCCTGTTCAAATTGATGACCGGAAAAATCATTCCACCGTCGCAAATAACTGTGAAAAACATTAAACGGTAAAGGTAAAGGAAAATGATGACCTTTGCGGCGAAAACTGGTAGGACTGAGGAAACTTAAGGATAAAGTTTTAGAAGGTGAAGTTTCAAATAATTGTTGATAAGTTGTGGGAGGATAAGCGAAACTAATCGACTTAATATTAAAGGAGGTTTGGCGGAGATTAATTGCAGTAGGGGGATTTTTTAGCCAATCTCTCAACCAATCTACAACAGGTTTAGACAGTAGCGTTAACATCCATTGATAGGGTTGATTGGCATGAATTTGTAACTGTTTTCCTGCCGTTCCCATTTTCCCATTTAACCCCGATAAAGTAAAAGGTTTTTCTGACTGACTATCATGGAGATATTCAGAAAGTTCGGGATCAATTTGCCGAACTTGATCTAAAAACCAGGCATGAAGTCCGATACTATATTGGGGAAATAAGGTTGCATCTTTTGGGGAACTTAAATCAAAAGCAAGGGCAACCAATTCTGTAGACTGGGGTAAATTTAAACTCGATGAACGGGATTTTTTTGCAGTGCGAGAGGACATAGACGGATCGCAAAATTGAAAGTTCAGGAAAACATCAGAACACAACAGCCAATTCCAATCAAGTTTTAACCATACCACAAATCGATCAACTCTGGTGTCTGAGTAATATTAAAATCGCAAAGTTGATTAATTTATTCTTTGATGTTTAAGAGGTATGCTTTTAAAAGTGAAGTGCGATCGCTAAAGAGTGAAGATCTGAATTCAGATCTTCACCCCAAGTTTGAGTTAACCTGATCAGTTAGGTGGTACTATTGGAGAATCATCATCACTCTGATCTACTTGGCTCAATTGAGTGTTTAGTTCTTCATTTTGAGGAATTGTCCAGGGAAAGATTGTCTCGTTTTCATCGGCTAATTTTGCTGATGGAATGTAAACAATCGGAATCCCTACAAATAGTAAACTCAGAAATAAAAAGGTTTTCATACTTCCATTCTCCTGATAATATTCGGCTTTATGATTTTCATTTTAAACGCCTTATGGAAGAGGCTTCTTCTATTCCTAATATGAAATCTAATTATAAACGCTACAGATGATTCCCCCTAAACCCCCTGTAGAGACGTTGCATGCAACGTCTCTACAGGGGGAATGTGTAGAAAACATTTACAGATTTCATATAAAATATAAACTTATGCTTAATCTACAGAGTGTGCCAATACTATTTTTTAAATGTTTTAACCATAATAAAATCCTCCTAGTCACAAAAGATAGGAAGATTAATTTATCAGTTTTTAGGTTTTAAAAATTAAGATTTTGTGAGCTTGACTAGCAAATTTGCTAATGCTGTCACCATTGGACGGCTAGAGATATCTTCTCCTCTTGCTAAATGATGAAGGGAACCTGTGAGTAAAGGAGTCTCAAAAACGTGATCTGGAATAAAACCAACCCAATCTTTTTGGAAAGTAATATGATCCGTTATTCCTTCATAATCACTGTGAATTTCTGCTATCACTTTCAAGCCGACTTTTTTAGCAAATTCTGCCCATTCTGGAATTTGAGTAGGATTTCCGGCTACAATAACGGCGTGGGTTGCTTCTTGCATAATAATTTTATTTTCATCAGACATTTTCCCCCCAACATCAATAATATTAATCAGTTGATTTGCACTGCGTACCCATTGAGCAGCGGCTTGGGCAAATTCTGGTGTAATATCCCCTTTATTTGCGGGTTTAATATTTTCAGCTAAGGATTGATTACTAGCATAGGTTTTTTGATACCAAGCCCCTTCTCCATCCTGACAGGCGGTAATAATATAGGGATAGGGAGCACCAAGAATTCCTAAAATTGCTGTTTTTAAACCTTCTCTTAAACAGGATTTTCCTGAACGGGGAGGGCCACATAAAACGACTTTAATTTTTGATAATTCAATCTGGGACTCTTGGCTACAAATTAAATCCCCTATTTGATAGTTTGAAGAACCATGAGTCATCGTCACAATATAGGTTTTACATCCTTTGGAGCCGATTTTGGGATCTAAAACAGCGATCGCTTCATATAAATGAGCTAAACGATGGGCAATAACATAAGCAACGGGGACAGATTGAGGGCCATCAATTTTCAGAACCCCACTACCGCCAGATATTTCCCCGGATGCAATCATTTGTTCTAACTGTTCAAACGCATCGCGGACAATTTGATCTCCTTGAGCGGGTTGAATGCGGTTAAATCCAACTTTTAAAATATCCCCTTCGAGTCTGAGTTGATAGGTATACATGGTGAGTGTTGCTGATTGATCAATGATTCTACTCTGACATTAGGCTAGAAAACCCCCTTTCCAGGGTTTGATAGTTTAATATTGGTCTTTGGGGTAAGAATTGATGTTAAAGTTCATTCACGGAAATCAGGATATTACGCAATTGGATAGAATATTTGACTTTTCTCCCAGTGTGGAATTGTTGCAGGTTCTCGCACGGGGTTCTCTTAAACAAAATTTAGCAAAGGCGGTGCGGTTATGGGTGATATTGCGATCGCTTTATGGAGACGCGACCGATCCGATTTATACAGAATTAGAGGAATGCTTTATCTATAATGATTGGCGGAAACAGTTTTTTACCCAAACCCATCAATATCATAACAATGATAAAATTTCCCCCCTTCATGATGTTAATTGTCCCTGTAGTCAAACTTTATCAGATTGGTTATTTGATCCTGAAACTGGGGTAAATCAACAACAGTGGCAAGATTCTTTTCTGAATTTCTATTTGATGTCTGATCTGGAGTTAAAACATTTATTAGGTTTTGGAATTATTGATCCGCCTAAATATCAGATAAATGGATCAGAAATTCGGTTATTTGCCGGGACGCGAAGAAATCTTCAATATGATTTTAAAGCTTTAGTAGAAATGGGGTGGTTAGAAGGGCAAAACGACACAGAACCCGGAAAAAATAGAGGAAAAACATTTTATAAAAAGGTTAAAAATTTTCCTGATTTTGGGACTTTTTCTGAAAGGGTTGATTTTCCGTTGGAAATGGGAGGAGTTAGAAATGTTATTCAAAATGATTTAGTCGATTTTCTGGATGATTTTGCTGAGACTATTAATGGAGAACAGCGTTTTTTTGTGGATCTTGAATATGTTGTGCATCGCCAGTTAGCACCTCAAATTAATCATCTGCGACAACAACTCAAAGAAATTTGGCAACAGGTTCCTATTCCTCCCATTCAAGTGAGTTATGTTAGTGCGCGAAATTTTCAAAATTATCAAGATGACGGGGAAATCTATATTATCTGTCCGGTTTGTATTTACTACTCTTATCGCGCTCCTTATTTATTGGGTTTTGGTCAAACTCCTAGAGATGAAACAAAAATTGATTGGTATGATTATCGTTTAGATCGGATTAAGGATTTACAAATATTAACTTGGCAACAGGTGAATTTGCCAAATTTTAATCGAGAGATTTGCCAATCTAAAACCCCTAAAACGATAGAAGATTTAAGAAGTCAAGCCTGGGGATTTGATTTCTATAAACCCGATGATTTATTATTAGTTCGTTTTGATCGTTATTTTCATAACCGTTATATTGAAGGAACAGAACGAGATGAACTATTTAAGAAAATTCCCTATAAGTCTGCCCGGAGTTTAATTTCTCAGTCTCATCTCAATGATTCAGAAAAACAACGGTTAATTATGGTTTTAAATTCTCGTTCTCCTGATGATGTTTATTGCCGAGTTAACTATCGGGTTGATGATTATAATGTGATTATGCGGTTAAGGGCTTGGGGGCCGAAAGTTGAGGTATTGTTACCTTGGAATTTAAGAAAAACAATGGCTGAGGATATTCAAAAGTTAGGGAGTTTTTATAAAGATTAAGCGATGATTTATTTTGGGTTTTAATGAAAACCACCTACACAAACAGAGTTTTGAGTGTAGGCGGTTTTCTAGTAGCTATTGCTGGTTTCCAACTAATCCGAATTAAACCCTTCGGAAGGGAGTTTGGTTAATCCAGCTCTGCTTTAGTTTTTCAGTAAACAGTTTCCAACTAATCCGAATTAAACCCTTCGGAAGGGGTTCTTTCGTAAAATTGGGATTCAGGTAGCAATTTACCTTATGTTTCCAACTAATCCGAATTAAACCCTTCGGAAGGGGCTTAAAAAAGCGTTGTTTGTTTCAATTACTGTTTCAGTTTCCAACTAATCCGAATTAAACCCTTCGGAAGGGATTTTTTAGTTGAGGAGGGTTTCAATATTCAACGTTTCCAACTAATCCGAATTAAACCCTTCGGAAGGGAGTTCGCCGCAGAGGGTATACCCAGAGGGAGCTACAGCCTTCAAATCGACGCACCCCCTGAATATACCATAGATCATGACTCAAAAACAGCGAATTCATAGCCCTCAAACACCCTCTGTGTAAAGCTTCGACGCACCTCAACGAAAACATAGGGGTTTCAGGAGTTGGGCGAGGTGCGTCGATTAGCCCAGCGTTATCCTCCTAATCCGCTCAAACCCTGACCCGAAAGGAATTTAAGCCTATTCTACGATTCAACAATACCTGAAATCACCCTATCGACGCACCTTCCCATCCCCAAGGGCAGAACATCGGATCACCAGAACTCCCCTAAATCACATAATATTGAGGAGGAGGTTCAGGCTTTTGACTGCCAATGGTTAAAACAATCGAAAGAGCATCATTAGAAATCCAGTAGAAACGGACATTATCCTCCTGGGGTAAAACCAACTTTTTCACCTTTTGATGCAATTGTCGCATTTCCTCCAAGCTAATAAAACACTCAAACGCGGAGTTTTGAGTGCGGGGTGCGGAGTTTTGAGTGCGGAGTGCGAAGTTCGGGGTGCGGAGTGCGATTTAGATAGAGTTGAGGAATACAAAAATAGGATTTAGGTTTGATTTTATCCCAAATTTTTGGTCAAACACTTCAACAAGAAAGCGATGGGAACTAAATCTCAACCAGAAATTGAGAAATTGACTGCTGTTGAGCCAGCGTAGCATACTTGCTCTCTGCCTCAATTAAGTTAATCTCAGGTTCCTGGCTCAAATTAGACAAATCCTGGTAAATCTCGTAACCTTTTCTGTCTGGTAAATCCCAAACAACTAGCGTAATCTCTGACCAAAAATTTAAGGGCTCAGGTTTGACCAAATCTCCAATGACTCCCAAGCGAGTTACGCCATATTTAGAACGTAATAAGGTAGCTGCTTGACGAGCCAAATCCCACCAAACTGCTTTCCGTTGGGCATCTTGCTGTCTCAGAGTTTCTGTTTCTAATAACGCGCTTACCCACTCAACGGGCGACAAGACCTTTAAAGCATCTGCTAAACCAAAGGTCATCAGTAACATCCCAATCAAGTTGCGAATGCCTTCTTTACCGCCAATTTGAGGTTTCCCGTCCCAGAACTCAAACTTGGCTTCTGGACACCAAGAAATATACTGTTCAAAGGAAATGGGTACTGGCTCTAACTGCAATTGCGGATTAAAGGGTAAACATCCCCAACCCAAACCATTCTCTACCTCTCGCAGTCTTCGACCTTCTGGCTGTGTGCCTTCAATATAAACTATTGGGGGGTCGTGGGGCCAGCGATACCAGTCTTCATCTTCTCTCCACAGATTGTTGGGGAGAAAAACTAACCCCGGTACGCTCTGCGGTCGGTAGCATCCTGATGGGTCAGGAGCCATTCCCTCGTATTTTCCGTTGATTAAGCGCCAAAATTCGATTTCTTTTCGGGCTGGGTTGAGAATAACGTACTCTGGTACTCCACCTGCGGCGTAATAGTCTCGTTTGATGATGCGGTCTGCGTATTCATGTCCGGGTCGCAGCACTTCGATGACCATTTCGGCTGGCCCTTCGAGGTAGTATTCTCTAAGTGTGTTGCGTGGTGGCCCTAAAAATAAGAGGATGTCTGGGGTGAAGCCATTGTTGCCTAGGCGCATGACAAAATCGCGACTGAACGATTGCCATCCTAGTGTTTTCGCGATTTCCCAAAAGGAGTGGCTGATATAACTGCGGATGGGATTATGGTGGTTTTCTTCTCCTCTGGAACCAGGTAGTAGGTCTTCGGGTTGGTAGTGGAAACTAGCCGCCCAGGTTTGTAAGGTGGTGGCGATGGTTTCTGTACTGTCTAATCCAGGTGGAATCGGCGCGTTATAGGTAGGGCTTGCTGAAAAAAGGGGAAAAGCCAGAACAGGAGGGAGGAGAAGACAAGAAAAAATGAATCAGGTGCAAGGGAGGGGTGTAAAATAGCGCAAAAACCTTGCAGGAGTCGGGGAAAATGTACCGTAAAGACGAACAACCAAGGACACCAGCAGAGGAGTTCAAACTGCCATTTGAGGGAAAACTCTCAGAAGAGAATCGCTGGGTAATCATGGCCCAATGGATACCCTGGGAAGAATCAGTCCATGTAGATAAAATTTACCGGACTAGAGACAACCGAGCTTGGTGTAAAGACAGAGGAATTAGAATCAGTGGCCCCCCATTAGGGAGACCGCCAGCAAATCTTAGTAAAGCTACTAAGAAACAGGCGTTAGAGGATGAAAAGATTCGGAATTCAATTGAGGGCAAATTTGGGCAAGGGAAAAGAAGATTTAGCCTGAATCGGATTATGAATAAACTAGCTCATACTTCCGAAACGGCAATTGCTATTACTTTTTTAGTCATGAATCTCTCTGCCATTCTTAGGCAGATTTTGGTGTCAATTTTTTTAGTCAATTACTTTTTTCGAGTCATTGATTATCACAACTTATCGGTTAACTCCTTTCCTCCAAAAAAACTGATTTACCCTTCTAACTTCATTCGCTAGTTTATCATTCGTTTCCTTTTCTGTTACTTTTTCAGCAAGCCCTAATTTAGCACAGGCAATAATTTGGTCATCGTCTGGATCTGAAATTACAATTTTTTCAACTTCTCCAATTTCTACAACTTCTACCCAAGACATCAAACTATTAACTACTTCTTGGGGACTAAATCCCAATAAGGCTAATCTCGTTGAAAATTTGGGGCGATTTAGAACATCTAATAATTCCTCTAATATCGCTCCAGAAGTGTAAACTTTGATTCTTCCCAAGCGCATTAATTCGAGAACCTGGAAAGGTTTACCTCGCCAAAAAAGCCCAGAAATTACAGTATTAGTATCTAAAACAATTCGCATAAACTTAAGCCAAGTTTCGCTTTTCTTGCTTATAAGCTTGAATTTCCTCTTGAATTTCTTCCTCAGAAATTGGATCAATTTCATTCAGTTTAGAGAGACGATCTGCAATTTCAAAAAAACTTAAAGATTCCTCTAAATTAACAGTTTTTTGATGTTGAATAAGCTCATTTAATAAAGGCTTCTGAACCTTTTTTAAAATAATGATATCTTCTTCTTGCCACAGGACAAACTCATCTCCTGGGTGCAACTTAGAACGGATTTCCGGTGGAAGTTCTAACTGTCCATCTGCTGTCACTTGAATCACGGTTGTTAATGTCATTATTCCTATTCCTATCTTGTTAACTTAATTAAACTCTGTTGTGCCTCATGGGATGCCGTCAGGTGGCGGCTACGTCATCGTACATCCTTATAAGTTAACACTTATAGACGAAACCTTCCCTCTAACTGTTAATTTACTTCAAAGCTTGTAAATTCTGCCAAGCTGGAATAATATTACCCTGCATCAATTGAGAAACCCCTAATAAAGCTTTAAATTCCGGTTGATTTGGGTTTAATTCTAACGCAGGTTTTAAAGCTTGTTCTGCTAATTTAGGCTGTAAATTATACAGATAAACAAACGCTAAATAAGCGTGAGCATTCGGATTTTTATTATCCAGTTGAGTAACTTGTTTTAAAGCTGCGATCGCCCCTTTAGCATCCTGTTGTAAAACATTTGCTAAACCTAAATTATACGCTAAATCTAACCGAAATGGTTCTTGTTTTAACCGATATTCTAACGCTGTTTCTGCTTGAATTGTATAATCTTGAGTCGGATCATATTGATTAATCCGTCCCACCTCAGCAAAAATCGGATCTAACCCTTTAATTCCTTGGGGTAAATTCACCGATAACGTTCTTAACTGCGTGACTAAATCTAATTCAGGTGCAGCTAAAGGCGGTGCTTTAGGATCAATTTTTAAGGTAATATTAGGGGTTTCAATTTTATAACTTTCCCCCGTTTTTCGGTTTAAATAGGTTGCTTCTAAGCGATAATTTCCAGGGATAATATTAACCGGAGGAAGCATCGCCATTCGTTCTATTACTTGATAACTTTGATCAGATGAATTAGCATATAATTGTCCCATTCCCATCCCATGATCATGAATCCAAAATGATAACCCTTCTTTCTTGGGAGACGTCAACCTCCAGGTTAAAATCACAACCCCCTCCTGCAATTCGGGTAACGATCCTCGCCAGTCATAAGTAACAGGAACAGGAACCCCAGGAGGGGCTTGATTCGGGATTAAAAGATTACCTAACTCAACTTTTTTTACCCCAGGCGGGAAAGGTTCTACTTGCACAAAAGGCGTAATTCTTTGATATAAATTCAAAAAACTATTATCGGGTAATAACCATTGTTTTTTTAACTTAAATTCGGGACTGTTTTCTAACATCTGCATGGTCATCTGTTGAGCATCTTGCACCCGATCCACTGAACCCTGTTGTCCGCTTTTTGTCACAAACCAAGACAGCGATCGCACATCTTGTAAAACATTCTTTTCCTTTGTTCCAACTTGTCTCGCATAAACTTGAGAATCTTGTAACGAACCATAATAATTAAAATTATGTTGATTAATTTCTGGCGTTGAAGGTAATACTCCTAAATTTGCTTTTAAATAAGGTTGAGATTGAATAATTTCTGCAATTACTTGTTCATTCGGCCAAGGATTTCCTAAATAAACATGATGTTGATTTCCAGGGTTTAAAGTTCTCATCACCTGTCTAACAGGATAACTGCCAATTGGCCATAAATTAAAGATCATTAATATTATCCCTAAACTGACTGTTCCCCAGCGAATTTGTCGCCCCCACCGTTGCGGAAATAACGTTAAGAAATAAGCTAAAACAATCGCTAAAACCGGAAGTAAGGGTAAAGTATAGCGAAAATCCTTATTAATATTTAACGAACTAATGAAATAACCCCCAAACCAAAATACCGTTAACCATTTTAAAGAAATCCAGTTTAATTCTAGTTTGGGGAAGTTAGAAAAGGGATGATGTTGTTGATTCCCAGATAGAGAATAGTGTTTAATAATATAATATAAAAGTCCAATAATCGGAATGATTAATAACGGCCAAGAAACATGAGCCGGAAGTAACTTAAAATAATATGTCCAAGCGTCTAAACTGGTTAAAGCTGGATCACCTTCGGCGATCGCAGAATCAATCGTTGCTCGTTTTCCTGAAGTTAACATTAATAACCAATTTGTTCTCGCCCAAGGAAAAATAACGGTGATAGATAATAATAAGGCGATCGCTAATTGTAAAAAACGTTGCCATTGACGATGTTTTAGGATTGCTACTGTCACCCATAATAACGGGGTAAATAGGAAAAAAAGAGTTGTTTGTTTTGTTAAAAGAGCGAGTCCAAAGGTTAACCCAAATAGAATAGATAATCCCCAAGATTGATCAGACCTAGAAAACCACCACAACGTTAAGCAATAAAAACTTAACGTCACCATTGCAGTTAAGGGATAATCTAAAAGAAATTGTAAGCGATGATGATAAAGTCCGGGTAAAAGAGCAGATAACACCGTTGCCCAAAATCCCACAGAACGGTTAAATAATTGTGTTCCTAAACCATACACTGAAGCGAATAAAATTGCACTGAATAATAAATGAACCGCATTAGTTTGATCTAACCCAATTCCTAACACATTCTGAAAGGGAATTGTTAATAAATAGGTCAAAGGGGGCACTTTCGGCGATAGCATCCACATCTGACTCCACCAGTCCCCAGAAAACCATTGCGGCTGTTGCCACACTCGCCAATAATCTAAGGCACTATTGAGATAATCGGCGTGATCCCAAGCGGGAACAGAATCATCCATCCTAAACCATAAGCGATCGCTCACCGCCACCAAAAGCCAAATTAAGCTGACCCCAATTAGCTCTGCGGGGGGTTTTTTGTGCTTCATGCTCCTATCCCATCTGCTATTGCTTCAGTCTCATTCACTTTATCAAAAAATTTCTCTCTAGGGGGTTGCCAAACTCGTTCAGATTTGCTAGATTAGTAAAAGTGAAAAACAAGCCGGGATAGCTCAGTCGGTAGAGCAGAGGACTGAAAATCCTCGTGTCGGCGGTTCAAGTCCGCCTCCTGGCACTCCATAAAACCCCTTAAAGTGTTAACATTTTGAGGGGTTTTTCCTTTCTAGCTTCTCAATCTCTATATAGCAGGGAATAGGGAATAGGGAACAGGGAACAGGGAACAGAAATAATACTTCTGGCTGTTTCATATCACTTTTAAATTATTACAACCTATTTGGGATTGCTATAGGTGGATGTCTAACAAATGTTTCATCTTGGATACATCCATAAAAGCGATCGCTTAATTTTGTTCCGTCATCGTTAATAATAATGGGATCGTCAGCACAAATTCCATAGAGTGATGCTAATGATGGGTTTTCATTTTTTTGTAGGGGTTGATAAACAATAATTGCTTCTACCTCAGTATCTCGAATTTCTGGTAAAGGGATGTGTAAGATTCCATCTTTGCCAATGTGAGATTTTACTTTAATACTTTGCATCTTTACCTCTTATTTTAGAAATTGCTTCTTTTAAATCATAGAAATGCGTCTCTATCGGGTTGTTCTTCTTGAGTCGCTCTTTCTAATGATTCTCCTTGCCAAGCTCCAAATGTGCTGAGAAATTCAGGCGACCACTGACGTTTTGACGGCTTCTGTACTGTTTTATAAACAATAATCGCTTCTACTTCAGTATCTCGGATTTCCGGTAAAGGGATGTGCAACATTCCATCATTGCCAATGTGAGATTTTACTTTAATACTTTGCATCGTTGTTTACCTCTTATTGAATTCTTTTTATCTGCTTATTTTAGCAATTGGGGTCTAATTCGATAATTTCGATAGCGCCAATAATCTTTGAGAATGCGATCGTGATCAAAACATAAGTTTTGGGGAATTCTCCAAGGTTCAAATAGTTCTAAATGTTTAGCATCATCTGCGGCTTGGGGTTCTCCAATTGCAGTGGCTAAAAATACAACACTTAAGGTATGTTGACGGGGATCTCGATTCGGATCAGAATAAACATAGAATTGTTCAATTAATTCTACCTCTAATCCTGTTTCTTCTTTTGCTTCTCGAATGGCGGCGGTTTCTACTGTTTCTCCATAATCCACAAATCCCCCCGGAATTGCCCATCCAAACGGCGGATTTTTGCGTTCAATTAATACAATCGGTCTAGCAGGACGATCTATTAATTCAATAATAATATCAACGGTTGGAGTCGGATTTCGATAAGTCATATATTAGGGAACAGGGAACAGGGAACAGGGAACAGGTAAGAAAATGCTTCACAGTCTGGATTTCAGCATTAGTTTTTGTCCTAACCGCCTTGACGGTTAAAACTATCGTATTTTTTTAATTTAAAGCATTAGATTGGGGTTTTAAAATTGAGGGAATTTTTTCTAAGATTTGGGTGCTTATTTGTTCGGGTGTATCGCCAGAATTAATCATAATTTCGAGATCGGCTTGAGCATACAGAGATTTGCGTTTTTCTAATAAGGTTTGTAATTGTTGTTCATGATCGGGATGTTGTAATAAAGGTCGAGTTGTATCTTCTTTTAAACGATTCAAGAGTTCTTCAACGGGAACATTCAGCCAAATAATAATTCCATGTCGAAGATAACTCCAATTCATTCGTTTGAGAATAATTCCGCCACCTGTCGCAATCACAAATTTTTGATAAGCACAAAGTTGGGATAAAACTTGAGATTCTATATCTCTAAACGCTTCCTCTCCTTCGGTAGCAAAAATATCAGAAATGGATTGATGGGTAGCTTGGGTAATTAAATCATCTGTATCAATAAATCGATAACCTAATTGTTTGGCTAATAATTCCCCGACTGTGGTTTTTCCAGCCCCCATCATCCCAATCAGATAAATATTGATTCCGTTTAACTGTTTTTGCAAAATTTCTATCCTCGCTTTCAATTTAACTTTTGATAATATAGCAGAGAATTACGAATTACGAATTAGCCTTTATTTTCGGTTAGGTTCATCCTGCTCATCCTCATCTAATCCCCAATCTTCATCATCATCATTAGCCGGATAATTTGGGGGTTCAATATTATCTTGAATTTTAGTTTGAGGAGGAGGGGTAATAATCCGATAATCTGCATCATAAATCGTTTCTACTTTCCCAACTCCGGTACTACTTGAATCCCGATAGCCATAGGAATAAACTGAACCTGACCAGGATTCTGATTGAGGTGGTTTTTCGGTTTCATAAACTTTGGGTTTAGAGGTAAAGGGTTGATTTTCCTGATGATCCCATTGTTCCTGATCAGAAGAATTATCCGGTGAATTTGAAGCCGTTTGAGCCTGGGGTATTCCCGTCGGATCTTCCGGTTCCCAAGAAGGATTAAAAGGTTTAACTTCTGTTTCCCAATCATCATCAGAACTTCTGCTGCGAGTGGGTTCGGGATCAGAATTATTAACAGAATTATAGACAGTATAACCCGATGTTTGAGGAGCTTCTGGAGGTGGGGAGGGTTCACCCCAAGAGGAACTAGGATTAGGGTCTATAGAAGGTTTAGAAGACCGTCGAGATGGGTTTTGAAAGGCGGTAGGGGCGGGGTCTTCCCGCCCCAGATTTCTACTAGCAACTTGAAATAATTGGGCAATAATCCCATAAGTTAATATTCCGGCGACGATCGCTATTAAAATCCAAATAGAAAGGGGTAAGGTCGGAAGTTGATTTCCTAAAAAATATAAAGATAGAGATGGCGATAGATTTTGAATCGTAAAGATCGCCAAACCTCCCACAAAAATCAGTAAAGTAATCAGTTGTGTAATAGACATTTTTTAAAAGAAGGAGAGAGGTTGTAGAGACTAGCATGGCTAGTCTCTACAGGGGACGGTATCGACACAATTAAGCTTTAGGAAAAATAGGGTTCGTCGTTATCATCTGAAGCTTCACTGCCTCCCCCCACAGCGACTAAATCAATTTGTTGACGATAGTAGTCTACACTTTTCACCTGAACTTCGACATTATCCCCTAGACGGTATTGATTGCGATTTTTGCGACCGACTAAGGTTTGTTGACGAGAACGGTATTCATACCAGTCATCTTTGAGGGAGGAAACATGAACCAGTCCTTCTACCCGTAAAGTTGTACCGCCGGGGGACTGTACCTCAATTTCCACAAAGAATCCATAGGACTGAACTCCGGTAATTAATCCCGTGAAGTTTTGACCTGTACGCTCCTTCATGAACCCGGTTTTCTTGAGTCCTTCTAAGTCTTCCTCCGCATCCACCGCGACACTTTCCCGTTCACTCAGATGCACCACTAACTGGGTAAACTGACTTTCTAACTCATGCTGAATTTCCGGGGGGAGCACATTCCAGCTAATTTTGCCATGACAGGAAGAATGTCCTAACTCAACCCGATCTTTAGCACGAGTAGAACGGCGATCTCGTCCTTCCTCAAACACCGTTTTTAGTACCCGCAAAATCTGTAAATCGCAATAGCGAGATAGGGGAGAGGTGCAATGGGTATAACAGGGAAGTGCTAACCCAAAATGCAGTTTAGCGGTGGTACTGTAAACCGCAGGTTTGAGGGTTTCTTCTAATAAATAACTTAAAACCCGTTCAGCGCGGCTGCTCGACAATTCTTCGGTAAATTCTTGGAAGGTACTCGGTTGAACTTCCTCGTCCTCTTCCAAAAACAATTCCGTGCCCAAATGGGTTGATAATTTTGCCAATTCTGACACATCGGATGATTCTGGTGGCGGTTGAACTCGGTAAATTGCCGGAACCGCCAAGGTGTGTAAATGACTAGCGACAATTTGATTCGCTAAGACCACTAATTCAGAAATCATCGCCCGGGCCGGAGACAAAGAAGATAGAACAATCGGCCCTAGTTCCCCTTCATCATTAAAATGGCAATGGGTATCGGGTAAATTGAGTTCAAAACTTCCCCGTTCTAAGCGAATTTGGCGCACGGCTCGACTCAGTTCTAACAGATTTTCTAAAACATGGGCAAAGGGGGAAGGTTCACCATCGAGAATGGCTTCGGTCTGTTCAAAGGTGAGTTGATGATCGACCCGGACAACACTGGGTTGGAGATCGTATTCAACCACTCGTCCAGCCATATCTAAGGTAATCATAATCGACACGGCTAATCGTTCCTCATTGGGAATTAATGCCAAGCGATCGCAACACAGGCTTTCAGGATAAATCGGAATCAGTTTATCCGCCAAATAAATCGCCGTTCCCCGTTTTCGCGCTTCTCGATCAAGATCGCTATCGGGGAGAATATAGTGGGCAGCATCGGCCAAATGAATCCCTAATTGCCAATGATCCGATTTTGTTTGTTCAATACTAAAGGCATGATCGATACAGGGGCGACGGTTGGGGGTTTCTGCATCTTTTAACACCGAAAATTCCGGGTTTCCTGAATCGGGTTGAAAACTAATGGTTAAAACATTGCGAATATCAGCCCGATTTTTTAAGTCTGTTTTTTTCAAGGTGCTAGAAATCGCCTCAGCCTCTCGTAAAGCGACCGCAGGCCATTTCCGAGGTAAATCGTGTTTACAACAGACAATATCTAAATCATCGGCTTCTTCAGCATCGGAGCCCAGAATTTGGACAACATGACCCATCGGCCGATGAACTCCAATGGGATAACGCAAGACTTCAACATGAACTAAATGATCGACGGCTCCGGTGAGTTCGGAGGGATCATTAATTAAGTCCAATTCAAATAATAAACGGTCGTCTAAGGGAACGGCGCGATAGCCGGTTTTTGTTTGTTTTATTCGGGCTAAAACTGAAGGATTAGCGCGTTCTAAAATTAGATAGACTTCCCCTTCGGGTGAACGGCGACGGCTACCTTCTTTAATAATCCTAACCAGAACCCGATCGCCATTCCAAGCGGTACTCAGATGACTTTCTCGAATATAAACATCTTCTGCCCCTTCGGTATCTTGAATGGCAAAACAGAAGCCTTTACTCGAACATCGGAGTTTCGCTTCCACAATTCCTTCTTCTGGAATTCGGCGATAACGACCTTTATCTTTTTCCAGAATTCCAATTCGTTCTAAAGCATCCAAAGCAATCTGAAATCTACGGAGACTTTCCTCGTCCGGGGCGAGTTTTTTCTCCAAAGCTTTGGGCGCCACTAATTTATCATCGGAAAAATAAGCTAACAGTGTAGCGATTGAAAAGTCCATGTAGCGATTAATCCTCGTTTTCAGATCAGGTTTTGGGTTGCGGGTTTCAGGTGTCGGGTGTTGGGTGTTGGGTGTCAAGCCTGCAAGTTTCCGGCTTTTGGGTTTGAGCAAAGAAGTGATTTCTGCTTCCGGTGACACCGGACACGAAACACCGGACACCTAAGACCCCATCTTCACTCACACCAAGCGGGGAATTTCTCACAGGTTGATTGCAGAACTCCATCAAGGACAGTGTTACAATCACAGGATGAACAGAAGCCGTCTGTAAGAGGATAGATGCTCAAGGTTGAGGGATGGATTTGACCCTAACATCTAGCCATAAGCGATCGGGCTAACTCTGAGCTTGTGGAATAGTACCCAATGTTGATTCCCTGGGTGCTTGTCAGATAGGGTACAGAATTTGTGACGTTTAGCTGCGTAAATGACTAATCTTTAATTATATCGTAGTTTGTTTAGGAAATATTAATTATGTTGGCTCAATTGAGAACTCGTTATCCGACAGGGAGTTTAATTTCGGAATTGCTGACGATTTATCAAGGAAAATATGTCGTTCGGGCGATGGTACAAGTGGACGGTGTAATCTTAACAACGGGATTAGCAGCCGCCGATACCGTTGAATTAGCAGAAGATCACGCCAAGAAACGGGCTATTCAAGCTCTGGGAATGGATACAACTCTACCTAAAATTGCTATTCCCGCCGAACCGTTAAAATCGACCGAGAGGGAGGTTAAGGATAAAGTTGTCAGTCCTCCCCCCTCAGAACCCGTAAAAACCGATAGTCTTCCCCCAGTGTCTTCTTCTGTTCACTCCGAGGAAACCCCTAGTCCTAGTATGATCGGGGCGGAGTCTTCTACTTTGACCTCGGATGATTGGTTATCCGCAACCTATATTAATCCTAAAACTGAAACGCCAAAATCAACTCCAGAGAAAGACGCAAAATCATCCCCTCCTACTGGGTCTAAAGGACGCAGTGCTTCTTTACCCCCAATTCCTTCAACGACGGAGGGGGTTCCAACTTATCCTGATGAACCGGAATTTAGTAGTTCATCCGTTGCTTCTAGTCGTCCTCTGGAAACCACAGATTTTTCCTCGGATATTGCTAAAACGGATATTGAATTAAAGCGCTTAGGCTGGACTCCTGAACAAGGTTCGGCTTATTTACAAAAAACATACGGAAAGCGTTCCCGCCGTCTGTTAACGGATGCTGAATTATTGGATTTTCTGCATTATTTAGAGTCTCTTTCCACACCAACAACAGAATCATAAAGGGATTTTGACACTAGAGGAAGTGACTCAGAATCATTGCGGATTGATGAAACTATCATACTTTCAATTCCGTTATCAATGTTGATGTGACCCATAAAGTGTAAATCCTGATTTAATCGATTCAAATCAGCCCAGGAATTTCTGATATCAGAAGTTCTGGCTGGATAGAATTCCGGTTATAAGAAATAACCCTTTTTCTCCGCAATAGTTAATCATGACTCACTTCGGGAGCGTAACTCTTCAATGGCTTTCAGACTTAATCCCGTAACTTCAGCGATCGCCTGATTATTCAGTCGATCTAGTAGGTTTCGAGCAATACCACGCTTTTCTTCTTCCCGTCCTTCTTCCCGTCCTTCTTCGCGTCCTTCTTCCCGTCCTTCTTCGCGTCCTTCTTCCCGTCCTTCTTCCCGTCCTAGTGCGATCGCTCCTTGCTGATCGTAGATAAACATTTCCCTGCGTTCCAAATCTTCTAACTCCTCAGCAGTTAAGTCGGCTTGATTGGCAATTTCAAAAGCTCGGTGTAGTTCAGGAATATCGTCCATATTTTCAGGAATAGAAGTGAGCGATCGCGCAAATTTAATAAAGTAAATCCATTTATCCGCAATGGTTTCAAGCTGGTCGAGTTCTTTGGTAAACTTAGGCAACTCAACGAATACTAACTCAATATCGTTATCACGATAGTACCAGCCTTCAGACTTCTCTCGATAAACAAAACGAGAAATCATTTGCTCCTGATCAGGGAACATTTCAAAATCAGTAATCGTTAAAGCAATCACGGGTTTAAGCATTCGGTAGCCTTCTCCGGCTTGCAATTGAAAAGAGTATGTTTTCGCAGCATTAAACAAAACCCTTTTACCAAAAGACTGCACGTTTAAAACCTGCATTTCAATAATCACAAGTACCCCGTTATTCAGTCTGGCTTTAACATCGAGATAGGTATCTTTAAAACCTCGGATTTGAGGCGGTAAGTTGGGATTAATGATTTCTAAGTCTTCAATGGTAGAATTGCCTTCATAAACCAAGGCATTCAGAAAGCTAATCAGAATGTCTTTGCTTTCGGTAGCACCAAATATCTTTTTAAAAGCGTAGTCCGTTTTGGGGTTGATAAATCTCATGATTTTAGTCAAATCTGTTTGCTTTGACATACTCCCCCGTTAAACTTCGTTGTAACGGGGGATTCTTAAACTCACATTTAAGATTTCCTGTTTCACAAATTCTTGACTAGGTGTTACCACCCCCGTCAGACCATCTCCACAGGCATTTTCTAACACGCCATGCCCTAGCGCGTTATTTTCTATACCCCGATTTCTGATAACTTGTGCTGCTGCTACGTCTCGATGGGTTTTGTAACCACATTCAGGACAATCATGTTCTCTGATATCAAGAGTCTTTTTACCTATAAGTAAACCACAATTAGGACAGATTTGTGATGTGTAATTCTTGTCAACAGTCGCTAGAAATTTATCCAAACCTAAATCAATCCCTAACGGATGACCCCGAAAAGGAACATCGGGAATATTAACCTCTAACTGCATGGAAAGCATCATAAAATAACCTGATGCTTTTCTGACAATACGGGCTTGTTTGACTTCAAACCCTTGAGGAATTTCTCTGGACTTTCTAAACTTTACCCATCCCAATTGAGGGAATTTGATTTGATTCCCTTTCACACAATTTTGGAGCATTTGAGGATAGACATAAGAGCGCATCCTGTACTGATTTTTGAAGCGCGGGAAGCCTAACTTTTTAGACTGCATATCAGCAAACGCTCTATCTAAAGTCCTTAAAACTTGTTGTAAGACTTGAGCGTTTACTGATTTCAGCATTTTGTTAGTTTTCTTGGCTTCTGTTAGTGCTTTAGCTTGATTGTGATAATTAGGATAAGGTGTATCGGCAGGGATAATATATTCTTGTTTTAGGGAGCAAGCGTTAACAGGAGATTTTCGAGATGCCAACCAATCCTTACGCTCTCTTAAGGCATAATTCCAGACTGAACGACAAATATTTAAGGTATGTTCTATTACCTCAATTTGTTGCTTGTTTGGAATTAACTTGTACTCGTAAGTTACGGTTAGCATCGGTTCGACCTTAGAATTATGCTTTTGTTAGTTTAACAAGTTCTACACAGGATATCAACTTGTGTAAAAAGTCTCCTGATCGCCTCAGAAGGTAACTAACGAACTTGACAAACGCCGCCCGAAATGAGATAATGTCGATAGGGCTGATATGGGCATACACTTGATTTATTATTCAACGTCCGCAACCCTTAACTCAGATCAAAGCTTTCCTCCAGCCAAGTTAAGATTTCAGCATTCACCCGTTCTGGACATTCATCATGGGGGCAATGTCCAGCATTTTCTAACTCTATTAATTTCAAATTAGAGTGATATTGTAAATATTGACGAGGGTTAGCCAATTGAAGGGGAATTAATCGATCTTGTAAACCCCAAAGTAACAAAATAGGAACAGTTAATTGGGGAAATAGCGTTTTAACTGAAGGCCCTAAGTGAGGACTCCCCATCGTTTTAAAAATAGAACAAAACGCCCGTGCTGCACCTCGTTCCAAAGCAGGAGTGACTAAAATTTCAACTAATTCATCAGTAATAGCATTGGGATTATCATAAGCTAACTGTACCCAACGACGAACAAAACTAGGACGACGAGCCAGAGCAAAAAATAATCTTAAAACCGGAGGAGAAGCCACAATATTTTGTACCGTTTCCACCACCGGAACCATCCAGGGCGGTAACATTTCCAATTGAATTCCAGGGTCAGGAAGACTAATTAAAACTAA
Organism: Planktothrix serta PCC 8927; assembly: GCF_900010725.2. Lineage (NCBI taxonomy): Bacteria > Bacillati > Cyanobacteriota > Cyanophyceae > Oscillatoriales > Microcoleaceae > Planktothrix > Planktothrix serta. The sequence goes on from NZ_LR734869.1 coordinate 60,722, forward strand.
TCCTTTCGCTAATTCGGGATATTGGGAAGCCACCATCAAACTGATTAAAGAACCAATGGAATTTCCCACTAAAATCACAGGTTGTCCGATAAAAGTCTTCCAGAAGTCATAGACTTGATCCACCCATAACTGAGCACTGTAGGGAGCGATCGCTTTTTCCGAACCCCCGAACCCCAATAAATCCAAAGCATAAACCGTGTGAACTTGACCCAATTCTGCTAAATTGGATCGCCAGTGTCCAATCGATGCCCCAAATCCATGTAAAAAGATCATCGGGTAACTGGGAAGAGAAGACGGGGACAAACGAGGGCGACTATAAGCGTAGCGAATGCGCCAACCTCGCCAAATCCAGTCCCGTTGACAGCCGATTTGGTCTTTCCAGCTTGCGAAACTAACCAAACTTCCTCCCCTCAAAACATAACTTTACAATTTCTAATGTTAACGTTTCTGGAATTTAGGTTAAATTTGGGACTAAATACCGATGGGAATGAGTACAATAAGGAATTGTAGATCCATATAACCATCCTAATTAATCGCTTGCAAACTTCTTTAATGCCTGTGACCGATAAAAAAATCAATCGCAATTTGCCTCCAATTAACGAAAATATCCGGTTTCCCAAAATCCGGGTCATCGATGCAGATGGCGCTCAACTTGGGATTCTCACACCACGTGAAGCCATGCGGATGGCGGAGGAAAAAGAACTCGACTTGGTATTAGTCAGCGACAAAGCCGACCCCCCGGTGTGTCGGATTATGGACTATGGCAAGTATAAGTACGAACAGGAAAAGAAAGTTCGAGAAGCCAAGAAAAAACAACACACCATTGATGTTAAGGAAGTCAAGATGCGCTACATCATTGACGATCACGATTATAAAGTGCGCGTCAATCAAGCCAAACGCTTCCTGCAATCTGGGGATAAAGTCAAAGCCACCATTATGTTCCGGGGTCGGGAAATTCAACACAGTCACCTTGCTAAGGCTCTCCTCGACCGCATGGCCGTTGACTTACAAGAATTGGCTGAGGTGCAACAAGAGCCCAAACAAGAAGGACGTAGCATGATGATGTTGCTCTCGCCGAAGAAGTAGAAGTTGGCTGTTCGCTGTTGACGGTTGACTGTTAACCGTCAACTGTTAACCGATACCTACTACAAATCGGCTAAACTCTATCTGGGAATGTCGCAAGAGGACTCCCGTTAACCTTCGGTTTAACGGTGAGATGAATTGCGACCAGCAAATAAACCGACCCAAGGGAGACGATTAAATTAAAACGTGTGTTAAAATGAAAGAACCAATGCACCCAAGTGTGCCTAGAGAAGCAAGATTGGTGGTTCTCGCCAGATAAAATGTCCGACCAAAAAGAAATACCTGACATCAGGGGCGGCATAGTTTATGAAAGAGAAATCGAAACATAATCCCAGTTTTGTTGTCTGCTGCCGGGCAGTCAGTTGACGTTAAACAGATGCTTGTGGAGGGGAATCTGGACGGGGTTTTAAGTCAGAGATGACTTGAGACTAGACAAACCCAATGAAGCAAGAATCTCCCGTCGAGCGCGTAGCTTGACGGTGAGAGTGTCAACTTAGACATACAAAGGGGTTTGGGCATCGCATGGACAAGCCAGTGAGTAGTTCCGCTCTGGTGGGACAAGGGGTGCTGCGGGGACTCAATCTCCGTCAGGAAGAAGTAGAAAGAACCCTACTGATGTTTTTAGTCTATACCTTGGCATCAGTGGGGTTAATTTGGTTAGAACTGAGTACCGTTGGCTTATTTCTCGATGAATACGGTGCCGATAAATTGCCTTGGATCTATATCGCTAGTGCGGGGATGGGTTCAGGGTTAGGTTTTGTTTATTCATCGCTGCAAAAAGTCTTTCCCATGCGTCGGGCAATTGTGATTATCTTTGTGATCATGGCAATTCCCCTATTTTTATTTCGTTTGGGAATTGGGTTATCCGATGTCAAAATATTAGGGTTAAGCGTTCAATTTATTACCCTATTTTTAATGTGGTTGTGGGTGGAAGCTTGTTATGTTCTCAACGACTTAAATAATTCCATCACAGCCAACCAACTGTTTAATATTCGAGAAATTAAACGCACTTATCCCATTATTAGTAGTGGATTTCTAGTCGCTGGGGTAATTAGTGGTTTTTCTCTCCCCCTACTGTTAAGAGTCGTTGGACTCAATAACGTTACTCTAATTTCCGGGGTTATGGTACTCCTAGCCGCTGGAATTTTATTTTATCTCTCTCAACGCTACGGTCAATCTTTCCCCGACTCTACACGCTGGGTACCTGAAGACGAAGAACAAGAATTTAGCACCCGCAACCTCAAAGGCCCCGTCTTGGGTTATGTGATTCCTTTAGTTTCCTTTTTTGTTCTCGCAGAAGCGTTATATGTCTTAGTTGATTTCCAATTTTTTAGTCAATTGGAATTTCAAAATGATACAACCGGAGCCAGTGGAATTGTTAGCTTCCTCGGAGTTTTTGAGGGGATTTTAAGTGTTTCTCAAGTGTTAACCCAGTGGTTTGGTTCAAGCCGTTTGGTGGAACGCACGGGGGTATTTGTCACTGCAATTGTTTTACCTGTAGGAGTCATTCTTTTAGGCACTTTTTCCTTAATAGGTGGGATCACCGGAATGTTTTCTGTGTTTGTGGGATTTGTGATCCTACGGTTTTTGGATGAATTATTCCATTACACCTTAATTGAAACTACCGGAGCCGTTCTATTTCAACCCCTACCGGATCACGTTCGCAGCGATATTCAATCAATGGTGAACGGGGTGTTTGAACCCATGTCAACGGGGGTGACGGGGGTATTAATTTTAATTACCCTCTGGCTGACCCGTGTGATTTTACCCAACTCGACATTAACAGAGTTACAGAGTCAACAGGGATTAGTGTTCGTGGGTCTGATCGTTCTCATGGCCTTGGTCTGGTTATTTGTGGTTTGGTTAATTCGAGCGCAATATGTGAGTTTACTGGTTCGTAGCGCCGAACGCGGACGGTTGAGTGTCTCGGACATCGATATGCCTCAACTCAAACGCAATGTGGTTGAAACCCTGAAGAAACCCGGAGAAGAAGCGGATAAACGTTCCTGTATTGAACTCCTGAGTCAACTGGATGCCAAAAATGTTGGGGAAACTCTGGTTCCTCTGCTGAGTAGTCTAGCCCCTGGGTTACAGCGTCAGAGCTTGGAAATTATGCTCAACCATCCAAATCCAGCCTATTTGGAGGAAATTCGGGCTTTTACTCAAAAACCCTTGCCCCCGGAAGTCCTGGCCCTGGCTTTACGATACCTATGGTTAACTGAAACCAGTCCTGATATTGAGCAGTTGCGTCCCTATCTCCAAAACAAAGTTGATCCCGTTGTTCGGGGAACTGCCGCCGCCCTAATTTTACGTCGAGGCGATCGCGAACAAAAGGCCGTCGCCACTAATACCATCCGGCGCATGATTACCTCCCATCAAGAACGGGAACGGGTGATGGGGGTTCGCGCCCTGGGAGAAGCCGATTATTTACAAGGACTCCGGCTCTATCTTAACGATTTATTACAAGATGAATCTTTGCGGGTGCGTTGTGCATTGTTAGATGTGATCGCTTCAACCCATTTGGAAGAATACTATCCCTCTTTGATGAAAGCCCTGTCCTATCGTTCTACACGCGATACAGCCTTACAGGCGTTAGTCAGATTGGGTAATGAGGCAATTCCTCTATTAGTACAACAGGCTAGTGATATCTATAAACCCGATTTAGTCCGGTTACAGGCTTGGACAGCCCTGGGCGAAATTGCCACCACCGAAGCCCTTGATACCCTGATCAGTGAGTTGATGATTTCCTGGGGAACGACCCGGCGCAATATCCTGAGAATATTACTTAAAATTCCTCAAGATGCTGGAATTGAAGGGGTGTTAGATCGGGTGGGCCGAACAGGGGTGGAAGTTTTAATTGAGCAGGAATTAACCTTCATCGGTCAAATTTATGCCGCCTTGCTGGATTTGTCCTTGGAAAAACCCATACTGTCCGACTCAGAAGATTCCGATACCTTTGACCCCTTCGATCCCGGCGTCCCCGATCTGCAAGCTCCCCAACAGTTATTAAAACGCGCCTTGGAGGGGTTAGAAGTTGATGCGGTGGATCGGTGCTTTTTGTTAATGAAGTTTTTGTATCCCCATAGCTCCATTCAAGCTGCATCTTTTAATATTCAGTCCAATTCCTCTTCTAACGTGGCACGGGGTTTAGAAATCCTGGATAATGTCGTCGATATTGCCAATAAACGAGCCTTAATTAGCATTCTGGATCAGCACTCTAAATTAGAGAAACTCGATAATTTATCGGATTTAGTCAGCTATCATCCCCTAAAACCGAGCGATCGCCTCCGCCGTTTGTTAGAATTTCGTCATTTTCTCTCAGACTGGGCCTTGGCTTGTTGTTTCCATTTAGCCAGCAGCGCCCGATGGAGTTTAACGGCTGAACAAGCCCTGATGTGTTTGCGTCACCCCACCGGGTTTGTCCGAGAAGCTGTCTTAGCATATTTAAAGATTGCCTCTCAACGGGCTTTGATAGAATTATTGCCAATGCTACAAAATGATCCCGATCGTTTAGTCGCAGCCCAAGTTGAGGAATTTATGGTACAGCTTGGAGTTAAGTAGTGATAAGAATTATAGAGTGCGGAGTACAGACTACAGAAGTTAAGATTTCCCCCCTGTTCCCTGTTCCCCGTTCCCTGTTCCCTCCTAAAATCTGAATTTTTTAATTTTTTAGTAAACTTATGTTAACTAGCGTTGAACGCCTTTTATTTGTCAGGGGTGTCCCGATTTTTAAAGAATTACGAGACGATTTTCTCGTGCGTCTAGCATCAGTAATGGATGAATTATCCTTTCCGGCTGAACATAGTATTTTTACTGAAGGCCAAGAAGGGAGAGCGCTCTATATTGTGGTTTCTGGACGGGTGCGAGTTCACATTGGCGATCGCAATTTAGCCGAGTTAGGAAAAGGGACGTGTTTTGGCGAAATGTCTTTATTTGATGCTGAACCTCGTTCAGCCACCGTTAGCACCTTAGAAACCTGCGAATGTCTAGTATTGACCCAAATGCAACTCTATGATGCTATTGATGAAACCCCCGGAATTGCGATTAATATTATTCGCTTATTATCTCGACGAATTCGAGAACTGAATCAAAAATTAAACCCTCCCACTCCCAACCCGACCGTCGAGGGAAGTAAAGTTGTTGAACTGCGACCTTCGGCGGGATAGTCCGTCAGTCAGCATTTTCAGGAGGATAACCCTTCACCCAGAGTGTATGTCTGATCTCGAAAAAAACTGGTTTCAGTTAACAGTCCGTATTAAAAGCTCCGTGATTCCAGCAATTATGCCCCGTGTGATTTTATGTACAACATTGGGCATGGTAATTTCTCTATTAGCTCATCAAGGTTTTCCCTTACCCAGTGAAGTATTTAGCTATTTTATTTTTCCTGATTTAGTTCTAGGTTTATTGTTAGTTTTTAGAACAAATACAGCCTATGATCGATTTTGGGAAGGTCGAAAATTGTGGGGAACTTTAGTCAATACGGTTAGAAATTTTTCTCGTCAAATTTGGTTAATGGTTCCCGAAAAAGAGGTTAATGATACTGAGCATAAAATCGCTATATTAAAATTATTAGTTGCTTTTGCCGTTGCCACTAAACTTCATTTAAGAAGAGAAAAAGTTAATCCAGAAATTCAGGCTTTAACCTCCCCAGAACAGTATAAAAAACTGCAAACAATGAATCATCCTCCTCTGGAAATTGCCTTTTGGATTGGCGATTATTTACAGGATCAAAATAAAAAGCATCACCTTCATATTTATCAATTAACCGCTTTATATAAACTATTAGATACAATGGTTGATGTTTTAGGAGGTTGTGAACGAATTTCCAAGACTCCTCTGCCTTTAGCTTATCAAATTCATCTCCAACAAATTTTATTAATTTATTGTTTAATTTTACCTTTAAAAATTGTCAACAATTTAGGATTGTTTACAGCATTGGTGGTGGGAATTATGACTTTTACCTTATTAGGAATTGAAGAAATTGCTCGCCAAATCGAAAATCCTTTCGGTTATGACGAAAATGATTTACAGCTTGATGTAATTTGTCAAGCCATGTTCAAAAATATTGAAGATTTAGTTTCCCTCCCTCCCAGTGTTCAAAATTATGAGCAAGAAATCAAAGCTAAACTTAATGATATCGCAGTCGCCCAGGAAGTTAGGACTCCTACTGATTCAGAAACCTAGACTTGTACCCCCCTATTCCCAATTCCCAATACCCTTATTCTTGAATAATCCGAAAAATGAAAGGATAAGAATAGGGTTTATCGGGATTAGAAACAACAGAAACAATCGCCAAAATTGGCATAATAAAACTAACGAGTCCCAAAACAACTAATAAAGGGAACCCAATTAATACAAAAGTGAGAAGCACAAAAATGAAAGCATAAATATATAAATTAATGTGAAAATTTAACGACTCTCTAGCATTGGCTTTGACAACGGGATCTTTAGATAAAAATAAAATAGCGATGGGAATTCCGATCGCAACTAACGTAGCACTAAAAAAGATCGCACCATGACTCAATGCGGACAGAATCAGACGTTTATCTCGTTCCATGAGGATAACTCCTTTAAGGGTAATTCATTTATAAGAAAAGGATGGGAGATTGAAAACTCAGTGTCTTCAGACCTGAGATGAAAAGCGACCCAGGGGAATTTATTGCCCGTGAATATTTCTCCAATCTATGTTAGTATATCCAGTAACAGGAAAGGTAAACAACCTGTATAAAAACCTAGTCGCCTAACGGCAAAACTCTGAACCTTGACAATTGAATTTATAGGGTTCTACTGCACAGTTCTAGTCCCCCCAGCAGTGGGTAAAAGATTCATGGGAAGCTCAACAACCAGTTTTTGAAACAAATTTGTTTCAAACTAAAAAAAGAACTCGCAGTCATGCGAATAGGGTAGGGCATACCCAAATTTACGCAAGGGCGTGAATCCCACCTCTGGTTAAAGCACTGCAAGGTACTTTGATTAAGTGGTTTCGCTGAACCAAGAATCGAGCGCGTCTTCAGACCTGAGAGTGTCAATATATAGCAATCCCAAATAAGTGATATTCCATCCCTAAATCTTTCCTACAAATAAATGATCGGATGGCTACCTATCCCCTATCCCCTATTTTCTTGTCCCCTATTTTCTTGTCCCCTCTGTTCCCTGTTCCCTGTTCCCTAGCACTATAGATCGATGAGTCTTGGCCAAATTTTGAGGAATAAGGTATAACTACGGGTGGGCCATCAGGAGCAGGAAAGTTAATCATGAAATTGAGTCGTATTTTAGTGGGATTGTCGCTGTTGTGGGCAGTTCCAGTTTTTGCTCAAGTTTCTAATACTCAGGTACAGGCGTTAGTTGAGGCGTTACGTTTAGCCGCACCCCAAACGGGAACGCCGAATGATGGATTGTATTCAGAGTGGCAAATTAAACCAGAGAATATTCCCCGGTGGTCAAAACTCTGTATGGGTCAGGAAATGACCCCGGCTCAATTTGAAGCAGACCAGGCTAAAGCAAGAGAAGTGTTAGGCTGTGTGATGACGGATGTGTTGAAAGAAGAATATCCCAAAAGTCAGGATAATGAAGCCATTGCTATTCGTCGCGCCGCTGCTTGGTGGATGACAGGCGACCCGAATCAATATAACCAAGGTCAAACGGCTAGTTATACCGAAAAAGTGTTGCAGTTTTATCAACAACAACGCTCTTAGAAGAGGGAATAGGGAATTACGAATTACGAATTACGAATTACGAATTACGAATGGGAAACAGGGAACAGGGATAGAAAGTTTTTGGTAGCTTTTAATACAATACCATTGCGGAAAATACGGCTATGGGGATATGTTTAACATCTGATCCCTATTTTTTGATCAACCATCTCAACAGCGATCGCCCGGTAAGAGAAAAGGCGATCGCTATTATTTGGATTTTCAAGTTTTCTATTTTTTAAAATAAAATAGCAATTTAATCTGAACCCCTTAGAAACAATTTAGTATCAAATTTAATCAACGAATCCAAAAATATATATTCACTTTTTTAAATTTTCGACTTCTGAAGAATTTATTTTCAGCCTAAAAGCCTATCTATTGATAGGAATATTCCCCACAGCATCAGATATTTATCTCTCGAAAAGAAGATGACTTATAACCAACCTGCTGAATAAGATTATCAAAGTCTACCTAAAGCTTGGTAGAGAATGCCGTACTCATTTTAGAGCGGTTTTCACTACCTTAGCAATATTTACAAAATCACTAATATCTTATTACAACTTCAGATAGGTAGGGCTGGCTCAACATTAATGTTTGAGATATCATCCAGTATCTATTTTATCTCAAGATGTCGAATAAAAACAGGAGGTTTTCATGAGAATCGCACAAATTGCCCCGTTATGGGAAAGAGTGCCCCCCCCAGCTTATGGCGGTACAGAATTAATTGTGGGATTGTTAACGGATGAACTGGTAAAACGAGGTCACGAAGTCACCTTATTTGCATCAGGAGACTCGATAACTTTTGCTGAATTAGAATCCGTTTGTCCCCGTTCTTTACGCTCAGATCCGAAGGTTAAAGAACCGGGACTTTATGATATGATTCAGTTAGCTTGGGTGTATGAACGAGCTTCAGAATTTGATATCATTCACTCCCATGTTGGCTGTGCAGCCTTACCTTTCAGCAGTTTAGTTAAAACTCCAACGGTGACAACTCTGCATGGTGTCTTCACGCCAGATAATGAAAAAATGTTTCTCCATGCACGTCATCAACCTTATGTTAGTATTTCCAATGATCAACGGGAACCGCGCCTAAAATTAAACTATGTTGCTACCGTTTATAATGGTATTGACACTGACACCTATCAATTCTATCCTCAACCTCAAAACCCGCCTTATTTAGCCTTTTTAGGCAGAATGTCTCCTGAAAAAGGCCCCCATTTAGCGATTGAAATTGCTAAAAAATTTGGATTACCGTTAAAAATGGCAGGAAAAATTGATGCGGTTGATCAAGAATACTTTAATACTCTGATTAAACCCCAGATTGATCACAACCAAATTCAATTTTTAGGAGAAGCTAACCACGCTCAAAAGAGTGTGTTAATGGGGAATGCCTTTGCCACCTTATTCCCGATTACTTGGCGAGAACCCTTTGGATTAGTTATGGTAGAATCGATGGCAACCGGAACCCCAGTTATTGCTATGAAAATGGGGTCAACTTCCGAAGTGATTGCCGATGGAATTTCAGGATATCTATGTGAAACGGTCGAAGAGTGTGTAGTGGCTTTAGGAAAAGTTGAACAGATGAATCGGGAAAAATGCCGTCAATATGTTATTGATCATTTCAGTGCAAAACGGATGGCAGATGGCTATGAAGCCGTTTATCAACAACTCATCGCTGAACGCTTCAGCCAAAATGGAAAACTTAAGAATTTAACCGCAGCTTAATCCTAAAATTACAGGATTAACTGTTTCTGGTTTTCATCACTTATTCCTCAGCAATTTCAACAAACTTAACCTTGAAACAGTCTTATAGCTGTTTACTCATCGCTGATAGAATAATCTTTCATACAATCTGGATTTATCTATGAACCCCTTAAATCAAACGGTGAAAACATCTACGTTCAATGCTTCCCAGGGAACTGCTAAAAAATCAACTCCCATTTCTCAGCGTTTGGGAAGCCGAAATCGACAACCCATTGCTTTAATTTCTATTCATGGCGACCCGGACGTTGATATTGGTCGGGAAGAAGCGGGAGGTCAAAATGTATACGTCCGTCAAGTCGGTGAAGCCTTAGCAAAACTCGGTTGGCAGGTCGATATGTTCACGCGCAAAATTCACGCCAACCAACCGACTATTGTTCAACATTCTCCCTACTGTCGAACCATTCGCCTCAGCGCCGGGCCGTTAGAATATATTCCGCGAGATGAATTGTTTGAATATTTACCTGAATTTGTCACCGCGTTTCAAAACTTTCAAGCCAAAGAAGGTACAAATTATCCCCTCGTTCATACTAACTATTGGTTATCGGCTTGGGTAGGGTTGCAACTCAAAAAACACCATAACGTTCAGTTAGTTCATACTTATCATTCTTTGGGAAAAGTCAAATATCAAGCTGTTTCCCATCGTCCATCCATTGCAGATACTCGTTTAGCGATTGAACAGCAAATTTTAGAACAATCAAATACCGTTATTGCCACCAGTCCCCAAGAAGAAGAAGTCCTGCGATATTTGGTATCGCAAAATGGTCATATTTCCGTCATTCCTTGCGGTACAAATTTAGAGAATTTCCATGTTATTTCTAAACCGGAAGCGCGGCTAAAATTAGGTTTAGACCCCCAAAAGCCGATTATTTTATATGTTGGACGTTTTGATCCCCGCAAAGGCATTGAAACCTTGGTTCGCGCCTGTCATCAATATCAAACAACGACCAACGCATCGTTTAAACTGATTATTGCGGGAGGATCTGACCCCAATAAAACCGATGGTCAGGAACGTCAACGCATTGAAGACTTGGTGAATGAATTAGGATTAACAGAACAAACCTGTTTTCCAGGGCAATTAAGCCATGATATTTTACCGTTATATTATGCGGCGGCGGATGTTTGTGTTGTTCCCAGTCATTATGAACCTTTTGGGTTAGTTGCTATTGAAGCGATGGCTTGCGGAACTCCGGTGATTGCATCTAATGTAGGAGGGTTGAAATTTACCGTTATTCCTGAAGAAACGGGGTTATTAGTTCCTCCTCAAGATATTAACGGGTTTGCTGATGCAATTAACCGAATTTTAACCGATGATGTTTGGACGCAAAAACTCAGAAAACAGGCGTCAGTTCGGGTTAGTGAAAATTTTAGTTGGGTCGGAGTAGCAATTCGTTTGAGTGATTTATATCGCCGGATTTTAGCAGAATCAATTATGGATGAACGATTGTTACCCCTGTCTCGTTCGATTACAGCTTCTGAAATTACAACTATTCCGGTGACAAATCCAACTCGCAAAGTTTCTTAAACTGTTGGGTTTTAGGTATCGAGAATTCAGCACAATTCAATTGAATCAGAGTGCAGTTTATTCACTAATTTATCAGTCCGCTTGTTGCGGACTTCGTTTGTATGAGATCAAGTTTTAACCTTTCCAAACAAAATTTTAACTAACCGGATGATGTATTTATTATTTAGAGTTTATACAATATAGCTGGGGAGAATAATTTATGTTTTCTTTATCAAAATTTCACGTTCATTTCAAAAAAACGGTTTTATACTGAAACTAAAGATATAGCAGTCGCCAGACCCATTAGGACAAAGAATGACGCAGCGTGAAGTCTTTTCCTCCGGTGTTCCCAGATCCGGTGTTCCCTGCTATACGCAACAATCACAATAATATAGTCATGATCTCAGAAAAAATCGAATTTGACGGCAGAGTATTTGTTCCTGCTGAGGAAGCACTCAGATCACAATGGCCCTGCGCTGTTAATGAGCGACCTCAACCTACCTTAACCCTCAAAGATGATGATTTATTTTTAATTACAGATACCTTGGGTAATATTACTCAATTTTCCGCCGATGACCGTCAAGCCAGTTTAGGATTATTTTGTCATGATACCCGTTTTCTGTCTCGATTAGAGTTACAAATTTCAGGACAAGCACCCATTCTGCTCAGTGGTGATGCTCAAAAAGGATTTGCCTTATCCGTATTATGTGCTAATCCTAAAATTAGCGATCAAATTCCGGCGGAAACCATTGGAATAGAACGAGAAATTATATTAAATGGGGGATTATTTGAAGCAATAAAAGTTACTAACTATAGCACTTCACCCGTTCAATTTGAAATCAGCCTCAGCTTTGGATCGGATTTTGTCGATTTATTTCAAATTCGCGGTTTTAATCGAGACCGACAAGGACGACTTTTTGAACGTCAAATTGGGGAACCGAAAGAATTAGAAGAGGAAGAAATTGAATCTCAAGTTCTCAAACCCGAAAATGAACAAAAAGAAATTAATCTAGCTTATCAAGGACTCGATGGCAGTTTCATGGAATCTCGGATTCAATTTGTTCATAATCAACCCGATTTTATTAAAGAAAATACTGCCCTTTGGCAATTCAATTTAAAATCCCATGAAACTCAAATTATTGGTTATAGCTTACAAATGCTGACCAATAATCGTCCCACCTCTGCCGTTCATGCCCCATTAACCTTAGTTCAAGCTAAAGCCGCAGAATTAATGGAAGAAAAACAATGGCAGAATTCTGTAACTCGAATTCGGTCAAATAATCGGGGCTTTAATCGAGTTATCGAACAAGCTGAACAAGATATTTATTTATTACGCCAAACCTTCGGTAAAGAAAAAGGATTATCCGCCGGAGTGCCTTGGTTTTCCTGTTTATTTGGTCGAGATTCGATTATTGCAGCCTCTCAAACCTTAATTCTTGACCCCGAAATTGCCCGTTCTACCTTAAATATTTTAGCCCAATATCAAGGTCAAACCTATGATGATTGGCGCGATGAAGAACCGGGGAAAATTCTCCATGAATTGAGAATGGGAGAGATGGCAAGATGTCAAGAAATTCCCCATACTCCCTATTATGGAACCGTTGATGCCACACCCCTTTGGCTAATGTTATATTCAGAATATTTTGCTTGGACGCAAGACACTGAAACCCTAGAAAAATTATGGCAAAATGCACGGGCTGCGATGGATTGGATTGATGCTAAATCTCAAGAAAATGGCTATCTTTGTTATTTCCGTAAATCTTCCAGAGGCTTAGTAAATCAAGGGTGGAAAGATTCAGGAGATTGTATTGTTAAACGAGATGGAACCCTGGCTAATGCCCCAATTGCTTTATGTGAAGTTCAAGCCTATGTTTATGCAGCAAAAGTGCGAATGGCTGAAATTGCTAAAATGCGAAAACGGATTGATTTAGCAGACCGTTGGCAAGAGGAAGCTCGACAACTTAAAATGCGTTTTAATCGAGATTTTTGGCTCAAAGATCAAGATTTTTGTGCCTTAGCATTAGATGGAGAAGGGCAACCTGTTGATAGTATTAGTTCTAACCCCGGTCACTGTTTACAGTTGGGAATTTTAACCCCTGAAAATGCTAAAAATGTGGCAGAACGATTATTAGCACCCGATATGTTTAGCGGTTGGGGAATTCGCACCCTGAGCAGTCTTTCTCCGGCTTATAATCCGATGGGATATCATACAGGTTCAGTCTGGCCCCATGATAATAGTTTAATTGCATTAGGATTGCGATCAATTGGATTTATTGATCCGGCTTTTGAAGTCGCTCAAGGATTATTTGATATGACAATGCAGCAACCCTTACAACGACCCCCGGAATTATTCTGTGGTTTTCCTCGAATTGAAGGAACTGGCCCTGTGAAATATCCTGTTGCTTGTTCACCCCAAGCTTGGGCGAGTGGGAGTATGTTTCAACTGTTACAAATGATGATGAATTTAGTCCCTGATGCTTCGAGTAATTACCTGAGAATTATTGACCCGTCCCTACCCGAATCGATTAGTCATATCTCTGTTCATAACTTAAAAATTGGTTCCACTGTCATCGATTTAGAGTTTGAACGAGACAAAAATGAAAATGCAACCGCCTGTCGAGTTTTGAAAAAACGGGGTAATTTGCGTGTCATGATTGAAGCCTAATTATAAATAACCCAAGAAACCGGGTTTCTACCCTTTATTTAGGGTATAAAATCTATAGGGTTTAAGAAATCCGGTTTCTGCATCAGTTTGTAGGTTTCACACCTAGCCTTTTTAGTCTTACCTGCTGTCAAATTTATATTAATCAGTAATCGCTCTAATTAACACCTCCTTAAGCAGCGTTTCCCTTCGTCTTAATGATTCAACTTGAGTTGTCTCATCATCCCTAGTTTACTAACTCAACTTCAAATTGACAGTGATAAAAAGTGATAAAAAGTAGTAACTTTTGCCAGATTTTGCTAAAATATCCTGTTAGACAGATGCGTCCAAAAGTTACACGGCTCTCACAAACTATTCACACCGATTTCTTAACCTAACTAACTTCCTTGGCCTACGACAACACTTGTAAATATCTAGCTGAAAAATTCCCTGATGCTTTTGTCCAATGGCTGCTCCCCCTTGAGCAACCTACTAGCATTCAGGTACTCAAAACTGAACTCATTCAAGAACCAATTCGTGCTGATTCTCTCACCTTTTTACAAACCGATAACCAAATTCTACATCTGGAATTTCAAACTCTATCCTATTCCAACCCTCCGATCCCATTCAGAATGCTTGACTACTATGTCAGGCTCAAACGACAATATTCCTGTTCTATCACTCAAGTTGTACTCTTTTTACAACAAACCGCCTCAGAACAGGCTTTTGTATCTGAGTATACAGACACGAACACCCAACACCGCTACCGGGTGATTCGCCTTTGGGAACAAAACCCCGATTTATTGCTATCCGTCCCCGCTTTACTTCCCTTTGCGACATTATCTCAAACCAACTCACCCCAAACTTTACTAGAGCAAATAGCGAATCAAATTGCTACAATTGAAGAACCATCACAACAAGCCGATCTCCTCGCTTGTACTCAAGTTCTCGCGGGTTTAAGGTTTGAAAAAAACTTAATCAGACAACTATTTAGGAGCGAAACAATGCGCGAGTCTGTCATTTACCAAGAAATTCGGGAAGATGGTCTCCTTGAAGGACTCCAACAAGGTCTCCAACAAGGACGACAACGGGAGGCGATGTCATTTGTTACTCGCTTAGTGACGCGACGAGTCGGTGCGATCGCTCCTATAATCCAAGAACAAATTCAGACTTTATCTGTCGAAGAATTAGAGAATTTAGGGGAAGCACTTCTGGATTTTTCAGAAGCAACGGATTTAGAAAATTGGCTGAATCAACGCCAGCTTGAATCCTGATAATAAGTTTAGAAAAACATCAAGATGCTAGAATAGATTTTTAATAGTTTTGTTAAACAGTTAGAAGGTTCAGCAAACGAGGTAATTAAAATTTTTTAAAACTTCTTTGTGCCTTTGTGTCTTTGTGGTTAAATTAGGCTTAATCCTTGTAAACATACCAGGACGAAGTTCTATAAAACCGTAATTCAGGGTTGGCAATTCTTATCAAAAAAAGGTTGGGTTTTGTTGTGACTCCACCCAAACAACTATTAGGAAATAATCTAAGAAGGAATCTTGACCGTTTCCCCCGATAAACTCGACTGTCGCGCCACATCAGCAACTTTTAACGTATATAAACTCGCTTCTGGGGTAACATAAAGAGGAGTTCCTTGATAGAGACAATCTAAAACCATTTCGGTATCTTTAACAAATAATCCCCGACGAGAACCTACCTCAATATTTTGAATCCTATCGTTTTGAATCAGTTGACCCTTTTCGGGAGTAAATATTAACGTTCCTTGTTCACCATAGAGGGTAAACGTATTATCCGACTGCCAAAAAACTTCCCCTTTTCCATAAACAGATTCTCCCAGGATGCCATTATTAAAAGTTAACCTAGCATTACATAAACAGGCTTTATAGAGATCCGGTTCAATATCCCAATATTGAGTTTGACAATTGACACTGGCCACAGTTCCAAATAAATCTGTAAATCGATGCAGACGGGACAAGGCTCCACTTAGGGGAAAACCAAATAAAGAGGGTTGATATGTCCATTTAGCAGGGGCTGGATGTTCGGGGTTAACGGTGACATAGCGAACATAGAAGACTTGACCAATGGCCGCAAGAGACGCTTTAATCGCATTGTGGAGTCCTCCCAACAGTTCAATATGTTCGACGTGGAGCAGTTTATTTTTCTCTTGAGCCAGGGTAATTAAAAATTCTGCTTCCTGGGGATCTAAACTCAGAGGATATTCGACAACGACGTGTTTACCTTGTTCTAAGGCGCGACGCGCGATCGCCCCATGATCTCGATTAATTGTACAAATCATGACAAGATCAAGATCCGGTCGATCGACTAAATCAACCCAGGAAGCCGACACTGTAACATCAAATTCTTGACTCAAGGCAATGGTTGAAGCGGGGGTATGGCCTGCAATGGCCACAAGTTGCGATCGCTCATCCCCCTTTAAGGCTGTTGCTCGCATTTTGGCCGCATACCCAGTGCCGACAATACCCACTCGCAGAGGCAGGGAAACCGTACTCACAGAAGAAAATAAAGATTGAGTCATGATAACAGAGTGAGGGACAGGGAAACTAGGTATAAGTAATCAAGATGTAATTAGAAAAATTTATAATAAATCCCATTCTAAATCTAGGTTGACAAGGTTTTACAACTTCCACTTTTTCTCTTAATATCGAGAGGTGAAAAAAATCTGTAATGCAAACGAAGGCTAATTAACGCTTTGGGTTTGTATAAGGGATTTTTATAGTTTTTATCGAAATTAACGAGAGGATCACTACATGGCTACTTATAAAGTTACACTGAAAACTCCAGACGGCGACCACGTTATTGATTGCCCTGATGATGAAATCATTTTAGATATCGCAGAAGATCAAAAAATCGATCTGCCCTATTCTTGTCGTGCAGGTGCTTGCTCCTCCTGTGCAGGTAAGCTTGTCTCTGGTACCGTTGATCAATCTGATCAGTCTTTCTTAGATGATGAACAAATCGAAGCAGGATGGGTTTTAACCTGTGTTGCTAAACCAACTTCTGATTGCGTCATCGTAACTCACCAAGAAGGTGAAATGTAATCCTTGAGTTAGAGTTCAAAGTAGAACGTTGATAGATATTATCAATGTTCTATTTTGAATTCCTATTAGCAAATAGCTTCAATTAATATCAAAAAAGGGGAAAAAATCTCTGATCTCAACAAAGGCGAGTGAACGCTTTGGTGAAGCCTAAGAGATTTTTCAAATTTTATCGAAATTTATGAGAGGATCACTACATGGCTAAAACTGATAAAACGCATAAGGCTGATCACACAGGTAAGACTTCTTATCAAGTCACACTCAAAACTCCAGACGGCGACCAGGTGATTGATTGCCCTGATAATGAGTATATTTTAGATATGGCAGAAGAAGCCGGACTGGAACTGCCATCTTCTTGTCGTGCAGGTGCTTGTTCGACCTGTGCCGGGAAAATCGAATCGGGTACTGTTGACCAATCTGATCAGTCTTTCTTAGATGACGACCAAATCGAAGCAGGATATGTTCTAACCTGCATTGCTTACCCCACTTCTGATTGCGTAATCGTAACTCACCAAGAAGACGAGTTATACTAATTAGCTTTTGATTCAAAGTTCAACGTTAAGGGATACCGACAAAACGTTGGACTTTGAATTGCGGTTAATTCCCTAACGGCATTGAGAAATTAAGCGGTTTAAGTTGGGTTCCAGGGAAGTAAAAGCTTAAAATTTGCTCGCTTGACCATCCCAACTTAGCCAGGTGATACGATCCCGTTTGACTCATGCCTACCCCATGTCCAAACCCACCCCCAACAAAAACGTAACCTTTAAGGGTTTTATTAGGGTTAAAAACAGGATCAATATAAAATAAAGTGCTGATCGGGGGTAAAAAAGCACTTTGGATTTCATCTTTGGAGATTTCCAACACTCCTTGATCCGTTGTTACTTTCATTTTTAAAATCCGTCCCGTTGGCGATCGCTCGACAATTTCAAGTTTTTGAATCGTTTTAAAATTAGTCTGGGGAAGATTGCGCCGCTTCAAGTAATACTTTAAATGTTCTGCAATAGCTTCTAAGGTTGTTTCTTCTCTCCAGCGAAAATCTAGTTCTCCCGTTTCATTAAATCCGGTTTTCAGATTGATAAACCGTCTAAAATTTGGCTCTAAAGCTAAGTTTTGTTGAGATAAATCCCAAATTTTATTGGGGGCATCAATTACCCCTTGCAAATAAGGCCGGGGTTCCCCATTCCAAATATCATTATAATTTGCCGTGACTCCGCCACTGGTGGAAAAATACACCGCATCTGTCAACTGATTGTTGTGGGTTAAAACTAAGCCGCTCGTAACATTAATCGCTTGATCGGTACTGGAATAAACTTCTGTTAACCCTTTATAAACTTGACAGTCCGTATTTGCACACAGATGATACTGATCGGCTTCAAAGCGTTTCAGGTTTCGCAACGCATAGGTTCGCGCTAAAACCGCTTGGGCTTGGATGGAGGCATCCGGGGGCCAAGCCCCAATTTCATGAGGCACAACACCCCGCAAATAGGTCTCTAACGGCACGTTATTAACGAGGGTATAAGTTCCGTAGGCATCGGGTTGCAACCGCAAACTTCCCCCATAAACCAAAGGTTGGGGATCATTAGGTTTTTGACTAACTTGAATCACATTCTGGAGAGTGGTGATCTCCAGATGATTGCGGTTGTAGCGATATCCTGCCGATGTCCAATAGGGCGTCCGTTGTTGGGTCAGAACTTGGGTTTCCAAGCGAGGCAGTTTATGACCTTGGGCTTGTAAACTATCAATTAACCAGCGTCGCAACAGGGGGGTATTGTAGACCCTACGTTTGGCCCAAACTTGCCAGCGATCGGGTTGAGCGAGTTCCACTTCTAAACCCAGCGATCGCCATTTTTGAGCGTCTTCTTCAGCATTTTCATAGCTGCGGTGGGTACTGAGAACCACTCTTTCTTCAACTTCGGGTTCGGGGAGGGGTTCAACTCCGATTTTCAGGATCACCGTCTCCGTATGCAGTTGTTTTTCCCCTTGGGGGGTTTGAAACTTGAGGGTTAAGTGATCTCCCGGTTGCGCTTTGAGAATCAATTGATCGGTAGGTTTTTCCCCAAAGTATTGCACTACACCAATTTTTAACATCGGGTTGAGGTCTTGAGCTTGGGGTTCTCGTTCTTGGGCACTCGTTGGCGTGGGGGAAAGAAGGAGTAAATAAAAAAGACTCAGTAAGGTTTTGGGAAACCCCATAAAACTGAACCGAGTTAGAATTTTCATCGAGTTAAGCAACATTTGGGTGGGGATAAACTGGATTAATTTAAGCTCAATAGAAAATTTAATTATTATTTTAAATTGACTTTAATTGTAGTCCAGTGATCAAGGTTGTGGCAACTCCCTCAAAACTGTTAATATATAAACAACTCAACTCTATCACAAAAACAGGTAATTCTGCCATGAAGACGTTAGCAAAATGGTCTGTAGAGGATTATCACCAGATGATTAATGCTGGGATTTTGGGCGATCGCAATGTCGAACTATTAGCAGGTGAAATTATTGAAATGAGTCCAGAAAGTCCCATTCATTATAATAAAACCAAGCGGGGAGTAGAATACCTAGCAATCTTACTAACAGGTAAAGCCGATATTCGTTTTAATGGCCCTATTACCTTATCTGACTCTGAACCCGAACCCGATATTGCCATTGTTCAACCTCCAGAGTCACGTTATGATCATCATCATCCCTATGCTGAGGATATTTTTTGGCTCATAGAAGTGGCTAAAAGTAGTTTAAAAAAAGATTTAGAATTAAAATTATCAATTTATGCTCAAGCTCAAATTCAAGAATATTGGGTTTTAGATTTATCCCAAAAACAATTAATCGTATTTAGAAATCCCGAAAATAATACTTATTTGAGTCAACAAATTATTAATCAAGGAAATATTACCCCCTTAGCTTTTCCTGAGATTAATATATCCGTTGAAAGATTACTGAGTTAAATAGCGGTTTTCAAGATTCTGAAGTTGTAGGGTGCGTAAGCCATAGCGCACGCACCTTTTGTATAGATAGATACCAAGGAAGCTAAAAAATCATTATCAACCCTTAAAGAAATTGATTTTTTGCTAATAGATTTAACCCGTTTGGGTTTTTTTCTCTATTAACTGAGCACTTGCTGGGTGTTTTTTTGTCGATGTAAGGCATAGAGTTGAAAGAACACAATCATCCCGACCACAAAACTACCAATCACAGCAATAGCAGTATTCAGGGGTAAACTATTTTTGAATACTGCTAGTAAAACAATCACTAATAAAAGTACCGTGGGCACTTCATTGAAACTTCGGAATTGTTGACTGGTAAACCGAATTTTATTAGCTGCTAATTGTCGCATGATCCGACCACAATAAAAATGATAAGCGATTAAAACCGCAACTAATCCTAATTTCAGATGCAGCCAGATATCTTTTAAAAGACTGGGTTCTATGATTAAAAGTGCGATCGCCATTACCACTGTCACCACCATTCCAGGGGTTGTGATAATCCCATAAAGGCGTTTTTCCATCAATTCATATTGTTCTTTTAAAATGCTGCGGGCGGGTTCAGGTTTGTCTTCGGCTTCGGCGTGATAAACAAATAGTCTGACTAGATAAAATAAACCCGCAAACCAGACAACCATTCCGATGATATGAAAGGATTTAAACCAAAAATAAGTCATAGATCCAATGAAAACCTAAAAATAAAGGTGGCCATAGACCACCTTACCGGATTCTGAGCAATCTGGCAATTAAATTGCCTTTGATAATCTTTGTTCCTGTAGTGCTGGAGTGTGGGTATCAAATAAAAAGGCAACATTTCTCACCAAGAGTCTGCCTAAATTCGTAATCACAATCGAATCATAATTAGATTGAACTAACCCATCAGCAATTAACGGACGCATCTCGATTAATTCTTCAGCAAAGTAGGTATCAAAATCGAGGTGATATTTGGATTCAATCACAGATTTATCTAAGTAAAAATTAGACATAATTTGCATAATGATATCTCGTCTGAGAATATCATCTCGGCTCAATTTAAACCCTTTGCTGACAGGTAAAATCCCTTGATCAATCGCCTGATAATAATCTTTTAATCGTTTATGGTTTTGAGCATAAGTATCTTCTAACATACTAATGGATGTTAACCCAAATCCATAAAGTTCTGCTTCGGGTTGTGTGGTATAACCTTGAAAATTCCGTTTTAACGTTGAATTTCGTTGGGCGATCGCTAATTCATCTCCGGGTTTAGCAAAATGATCCATACCAATAAACACATACCCATTATCCGTTAATTCTTGGATTGACATTTGCCAAATTTCCAATTTTTCATGGGGTTGGGGTAAAGCAGATTGAGAAATATTTTTTTGTACAGGCTTCATCCAGGGAACATACGCAAAGTTAAAAATTGCAATCCGATCTGGATCGATAGCAATAGTTTTTTGAATTGTTTCTTTGAAGGTGTACAGAGTTTGAAAGGGTAATCCATAAATTAAGTCTACATTGACACTCTCAAACCCGGCTTCTCTAATCCAGCCCATCGCATTAAATAGCAGTTCTTCTGGCTGAACTCGATTCACTGCTTCTTGAACTAGGGGATTAAAATCTTGAATCCCAAAACTAATCCGATTAAACCCCATCTCTTTGAGGAAAAAGATATAGTTTTTATCAACATACCGAGGATTAATTTCAATAGAAATTTCGGCTTTTTCGTCAAAGGTGAAGTGTTTATTAATATTTTTCCATAAGGAATCAACCAGTTCTAAAGATAAATAGTTAGGTGTTCCTCCGCCCCAATGGAGTTGGGTAACTTTGCGCCGAGTATCGATAAACTCAGAAGTGAGTTCAATCTCTTTTGACAAATGATCGATATAACTATTAGCTGCATCTTTGTTATTAGAAACAATCACATTACAGCCACAGAAATAACAGGCACTTTGGCAAAAGGGAATATGAAAATAGAGAGATAAGGGCGATTGACGTTGATTCGATTCCGTGATAGCAAATTCCCAATCTAAGGAAGTAAATTCATCTTTTAACTCCGTCGCGGGGGGATAGCTAGTGTACCGAGGAACCGCATTCCCATATTTTTCAATTAGATCAAAATCAAAGGCAACGTTGGCAACGGAAAAAACCATTGATATATTCTCCCAAATAACTTTTAATTGCAGATAACAAAGGTATTGAATTAAACAGTTGCTGGAGTTGAAATTTCTCCTAAATCTCGCAACATGGCAATATTGAGCGTAAAAGCGTTATTAGCTTCTGCTACAACTTGAGCTTGGAGTTCTTCACTGAGGATTAATTCATTTAATTTTTGACGATAGAGGTTTTTGAACTCATTCAAATCAGGAATTTCATCGAATTCATAAAAACAAATCCCTTGATGTTCCTCTAAATTAAAGACAGATTGGACGATTTTTTTCAAGCTTTGTCCGCCCGATAAATCACCCATGTAGCGAGTATAGGAGTGAGAAATTAATAGCGTGGGTTCGGTCGTTGAAAGTTCACGCAGTCTGGAAACATAGGTTTGTGCGGCCGGAGAGGGCGTGATATTATCAGGCCAATGTTCTCCATAATAAAAGCTTAAGTCTTTTTCTAAATTGGCTTTGCGATTCAGTTCGGGAAAGTACATTGTGCTAATCATTGGATCGGTTTGATGAGATTGCAAATCCGATTCTAATTCGCTATAAACAAAATATAAATTACTCAAGAGTTGACAAAAAGACTCTTTACTGATGCCACCGGATAGAAAGTTTTTCATAAATCCGGTATGCTCGGCATTGGTGTGAGATTGTTGGGTTCCGAGTTTGAGTTTTTCAGCTAAATTAGTCATGGTTGTATTGATGAATAAAATTAAACTTTTCTGGAGAATTGACGGATTCTGATTGGATGACAATTCAGATTTCGTGTTCATCACTTGGATGATTGTATCACTATATCACTGAACGGTTATATATGCTTAACAATTCTTTACGCCCGAAAAAAAATTAGGCAAAACACTAGACAAAATGGGAGTCATATAGTTTAATAACTAGACAGTAATATTTAAGGACTCGCAGCGATGGTGAATACTGTCCAAAGCCCCGGAACTCAGGAACTTCGCCCAGGGATTAAAAATCCTGTTCAAGAGACATTGCTGACCCCGCGCTTCTACACCACAGACTTTGAAGCGATGGCTAACCTAGACTTATCTGCCCATGAAGAGGAATTTGCGTCGGTTTTAGAGGAGTTACGCTCTGACTATAACCGCCACCATTTTGTTCGGGATGAAGAATTTGAACAAAGTTGGGAACAAATTGATCAGAAAACGCGCATGGCGTTTGTTGACTTTTTAGAACGGTCTTGTACCTCGGAATTTTCTGGATTTTTACTGTTTAAAGAGTTATCTCGTCAACTCAAAAACCGAAATCCCCTATTATCTGAAGCGTTTACTTTATTGGCTAGAGATGAAGCGCGTCATGCGGGATTTATTAATAAAGCCATGTCGGATTTTAATTTATCGTTGGATTTAGGATATTTAACTAAAAACCGTACCTACACTTTCTTTAAACCGGAGTGGATTATTTACGCTGTTTATTTATCAGAAAAAATTGGTTATTGGCGTTATATTACTGTTTTCCGCCATTTAGAAGCCCATCCTGAACATCAATATTATCCGTTATTCCGCTATTTTGAAAGCTGGTGTCAAGATGAAAACCGACATGGAGATTTCTTTAAGGTTTTATTGAGATCTCAGCCTAAAATGTGGCAAGGTTGGCAAGGAAGATTATGGGCAAGATTTTTCCTGTTAACGGTATTTGCAACCCATACCTTAACGGTTGATGAACGGGCGGATTTCTATGATACCTTGGGGTTAGATGCACGGGAATATAATCGTCATGTTGTGCGGAAAACCAATGAAACCTCGTTAAGAGCATTTCCAGAGGTTTTAGATACCGAACACCCCGACTTTTTCCGGCGCTTAGAACAATGTTCTGAGAATAATGTTAAAAACCAAAAAATTGATGCTGGCCAAAATCCAAAATGGGTTAAATTCTTATTGAAATTACCCACCAATTGTTCCACGTTATGGAATTTATTCAGAATTTATATCACCAAACCCATTGATGCAGAAGCATTACGGGCAGAAGTTCATTAACTTTCGGGTGGGCTCTGCCCACCTTTTATCTATCAATTTGATAGATAAAAACTGAAGTGAAAGATTAATCATGAATGCTACCATCGGGCATAATCACTCCGTCGAGATTAGCATCGGTTAAAATTGTGCGGGTTAAGTCGGCACCTCGCAAATCAGCATGACATAAATTAGCCCCACTTAAATCCGCATAACTTAAATCCGCGCCTTTCAAATTTGCTTCACTGAGGTCGGTATGATAGCTTTGTTCGGAACTTAAAACCCCCAAACCCGAAACGCCAAAAATAGCGTGACAGAGTTTTGCCTTTTCTAAATTGGTGTGATGTAAAATAGCTCCGCTAAAATTGGCATAACTTAAATCCGCTTCGGCTAAAATTGCATAACTTAAATCCGTTTGTTGATTATGGTTGGGGCGAAAATTGGCTTCAAAAAGTATCGCTTGGGAAAGATTCGCGTTTCTTAAATTGCATCCTGATAAACAGGCTTTAATGAATTGAGTTTCTTCTAAGAATGTCTTTAAAAGTTTTGCTCCGGTTAAATCTGCTTCTCGTAACTGAGCTTGTTGTAAATTGGCTTCCGTTAAATTGGCACCCCAAAGAATAGTTTCACTTAAGTTAGCATGGCTCATATTGGCTTTAGAAAGATTAGCTTTTCCTAACCTCGCTTCGCGTAAATCAGCATAACTTAAGTTAGCTCCAGTCAGGTTTAAATTGACTAAATTTGCCTCTTGCAAATCAACAGAAGACAAGTCAATATCAGGAAAATTCCGTTCGGCGGCGGCATATCTTCGGAGAAATTCATCGACATTCATAATAATATTAAGTACAATTAGGGATAAGAAACACCTAAACAGCGACTTTAATAGCTCGCAGTTGTTCTAAATGTTGATTTTGCTGCTGCATTTGAGACACTAAAGATTCACAGACTAAATCGCACACTTCAAATAGAAAAGGATTGGCAATGTCATAATAAACGCTCACGCCTTGCTGAGTTCGCGTGACAATTCCAGCTTGAGCTAAAACTTTTAAATGCTTAGAAACATTGGCTTGTCCTAACCCGGTGCTTTCAATAATCTGGGTAACGTTTTTAGCCCCGGATTTTAAACAGCAAATAATTTGTAACCGACTGACTTCCGATAATACTTTAAAAAAGTCTGCCATCAACGCTAAGGCGGCGGGAGATAACTGTAAATACTCGCAGGTTGAAATCGGTTGCATGGGTTTTAAAGTGGTGTTTGTCATTGTGAGGACTCAATGGCAGTGTGTATATTATTTGTTTACTATATTACCATAAGATCTGAATAATTGAAAACTGCGATCGCCTTTCAATCTCATTCATGAGATAGAGATTTTTAAGTACATATTCCTACCCCATTTTTAATCCAGAGTTTCGTTGCGTTTTCTTTCGCTGAGTTGAAGTAAAATATTCGCGTGAACTTCTTGAGTAATCGGATAGAAACAGGCAAAAATTATGCCCATGATCAAAATAATTGTGGGTAAAGGGCCAATGGCAAACCGAATCGCTAATAGAGCCGAGTCCGGTTGTATCGGTGCAGGTTGACCGGGAATACTAGAAATAAATCCAGCAAAATCTAAGGCTTGTCCGACTAAAAATAACCCAATGGCTAATCCAATTTTTTGTAATAACACCATGAAAGAATAGAAAACTCCTTCTCGTCTTTGTCCGGTATTTAATTCATCTAAATCAATCACATCAGGAATCATTGACCAAGGTACTAAATAGGCCGTTGCGACCCCGCATCCGGCTAAAATTGCCAGAATATACATCAAAGTAATTTGTCCCGGTTGCAAGAAAAATAAACCCGCTTGGGTAACAATCCATAACCCCATTCCCATAAAATAAACGGCTTTTTTCCCATAGCGTTGACTGACTAAATTCCAAACAAATAACATCACTAAAGCTGTTCCTTGAACTGCAATGGCAACCTGGGGAAAAGTGCTTTCAGGAAGTTGCATCCAATTAACTACAAAATAGGGCAAAATAGAAGCCGTGAGTTGAACCCCTAACCAAGAACAGAGATAAACTCCAATCACCAATAAAAAGGGTTTATTACTCAGAGCAATTTTAATTTGTTCAGCGATAGGAATATTCTCGGAATTATCCTCAAGAGTTTCCCCAGACTGTCGAGATAAAACCTGTTTACGAGTTCCTAAAAAACACCAAAAAAGCGGAATAACAGCCAGAAAACCACAAACTACACCTAAAATTAAATAGCGTTGATAGGGAGAATCGGGGAACAGACTAAAAATAATTTTAGCTAAAATCAAGGAGAAAATACTGCCACCAATGGAAAAGGCGAAGCGAAAACTATTTAAACTTGTGCGTTCATTATAGTCCGTTGTTAGCTCAGGAGTTAAAGCCGTATAAGGTAAATTAACAACCGTGTAAGCGGTATTAAAACAAATCGCAATAATTACATAATACCAAAACAAAACTGAGTTATTATTACTGGGAACAATCCACTGTAAAAAGAATAAAATGCCAAAGGGAATCGCACCAAAAACCATCCAAGGATAACGTCTTCCCCAAGGATGAACCGTGCGATCGCTTAAAACTCCTACAATCGGATCATTAATCGCATCCCAAATTTTTCCAACCATTAATACACTTCCTGCTAATCCCGCAGGTAAACCCGCAACATTAGTCAGAAAAACCAAAACAAAAAATACAGAAATATTCGCCGTAATTGCAGGGCCCAAATCCCCCGCACCAAAGGCTAATTTAGTTGATAAACTGAGCTTTTCTGGAGGGGGAACCGTTGAAGAAGGGGTTGAGTTCATAAGTATTTAATATCACAGAACATTGCCATCCTTAAATTCAGAACGGATGGCTGACAACAGGATAACTTAAAACGATATGCTAATTAAATAGTAATAATCATTGAGGAGTAATGTAATTATGGCTGCTGTAGGCGATCGCTTTAATCGCATGATCGGAAAAACCCGGTTTGTGGTCAGTCGTTTGTTTCTGCATTTAGGCGGTTATCAGGTAGCCCCCCTATTGGGGGTACTCAACCAAGTCGTCAGAAACGTCGTTGATGCCGAGGGAGACTTGGAGGCGACAGGAGAAGGATTAGTAAAAGTTTGCCAAAGTCTGCTTCAATATGATAACTATTGGCAGTCCGGCTCCAATGAAGGAGATGTAGTTTGGAGCGAAGGAGAAGCCTCAGATTACTTTAACGAACTGTTCACGGACTCTGGCCAACGGTATTTGAGCGAACCCGACTTATCTCAACCGCTTGATATAACTCAACTGCTTTCTTTACCCATGACCCACAATTTAGTGGTAATGATTACAATAGTCAGTGAAGGGGAAGTTCCTGATTTAGAAACGGATTTAGCGAGTTTTGAGGCCATGAGTAGTGGGTTAAAAGCAATTATTAATCTTCACTATCAAAGCAGACTCAGAGGAATTCAAATTCATTTCTCCCCAGCCCGTTTAGGAGAGGAATTAACCGACGATCAATTATTACAGAACTTTCCTGAACTGATTCCGCTTTAAGGAATAGTATCGGTTTTCCTTGAAGTTAAACAATGTTCGTCAAGCCCAAAATTTTTGGGCTTAATAATGTTCACAAACGTTAATGGATTTATGTGGAAAAAGCTTTTAATTGTATTCATCTCACTCACCTTTTGTTGGACAACAGTTGCCTGTGGATCTTCAACAACTTCATCTAGGCCCCAACAATCTACTCCGATCACATCGGCTCCAACCAATCAAGTCACAGAGGGTAAATATCCCGTTCAACAAGCTCAATATAACGATGTCGATGGTGAATATACCCTGATGTTATTAAATACTCCTGCGGGTAAATCTGCCACCTATCGCACCACGAATTTACAGATGGCGCAGTTAACAGAGGAACAAATTAAAGCCGGAGAAAAAAGCAACTTAAATATTAATAATGGTCAACCCATTTTTTATTTAACGCCGGATTTCCGTATTGAATATGTTCATAACGTTACCGAAACTCAAACTGACCCCGCCACAGGTCAACCCCAAACCGTTGTCGTCCGTCAAGAATCGAGTTTCTGGACACCCTTTGCGGCTTCTTTGGCTGGAAGTGCCATCGCCAATAGCTTATTTGCCCCTCGTTATTATGTGCCTCCGGTGTATGTATCGGGAAGCCCTTTAATGGGATATGGGGGTTATGGTTCCAACTATAACCAAGCTGTAAACCAATATCGGACTCGTTACAATAGTCCCCCGGCGGCGGTAAAAAATAGTACCACGTTACGCACCACCGGAAATATTCGCAACTCAAATCCGAATTCCTCCGTAAATCGTCGGAATTCGCCCAATTCCACCCGTTCAACGGGTTCCGGCGTTGGAGCAACGGATTTACGTCAGTCCCCGAATAAAGGCTCAACCCAACAACGCAAACCCACTTTCGGGAGTGGTTCCCGCAGTCGTTCTTCCTCTGGAAGTAGAAGACGCCGTTAAAATTGTAGTGAGCCCTTCAGGGCTCCTTCTTTCTTCATTCAATTGTGCTAGAAAAAGATGCCAGTTGGTATTTGTTCCGACAATGGATAGAATATTTTGCAGCTAAATTTAATAAATTAGCAATTCCGGTTGCACCCCATTACACTTCGCAAAAATGTTCTAATTGTGGGGTAATCGTGAAAAAATCTCTATCAACCCGCACCCATGTTTGTAATTGTGGATGTGAGTTACATAGAGATACAAATGCTGCAATTAATATTCTAAATCTTGGTAAACAAGCTAGGGGAGGGCATCCCCGAAGTAACGCTAATGGACTAGAAACCTCTACTCTTCTTGGGGAAACCCTGGTCGCAGCAAGTATCTAGGTTGAAGTTAGAATCGAGCGCGTCTTCAGACCTGAGAGTGTCAATCGGCTTCTTCAACTTTTAAGGAATCACAAGGGATTTTTTCGAGTTCAATTCGGGTCGGATCTCCACTCGAATAAATCTCCAAATCTATATTAGATTCTCCAACAAATAAGCAATATTCCCCCGGAAAAACAACCCGTTCAAAATAACCTCGAACTGTAGTTTCCATCCGTAGAATTTGCAGTTGTTTCGTGAGATTTTTATAACTACATAAAATTTCAGTTTTAATCGACTCGACAGGCAAGTTTACGGTTTGCATGGTGTTTTATTAAAGTTGGGTTTTAAACGACTATTTTGAAATTTCTTAACTTTTCAGCTAAGGGTGAGGGACAGGGGACGAATCACAGACCGGGTTAAAAACCGGGAACGTGATCTATCTTTCAGACGTTAGATAGACTCGTCCTCATGCTTCTATGCAACCCTGATGGCAATGGTTAATCTTGTAATGTTATCAAATCATCATAACTTAACACTTTATGAATTAAGTTATGTTAACTATATTATACACTTATTAACCCGATCGCAACAAGGGAAAAGTTGTCAGAATCATCAACACAATCCCTTTACAAATTTCGAGTTTTATCAGAACTTTGTGAAGATTTTGTGTGGTGATCCCGATGGGAAGTAACAACCTCAACCTTACTGTGACCGTTCTGACTCCCATTTCTATTAGAATTCAATCTATTTTCTGTATTCATCGCCACATTTTCTGAATCTTGGCGTTGAGAATGATCCCCCATCAAACGGGATTGCAAACTGGTCGCAATCACATAAAAAACCGGAATAATATAGAGACTCAGGAAGGTCGAGACAATCATTCCCCCCATCACCGCCATCCCAATCGCCACTCGACTCCCCGCCCCGGCACCTGTGGCAAAAGCCAAAGGCATAACCCCTAAAATGGTCGATAAAGCCGTCATCATAATCGGTCGAAATCGTAATCGACAGGCTTCTAAAGCCGCTTGTTGAATCGATAACCCTTGTTCTCGTAATTGGTTGGCAAATTCCACAATTAAAATTGAGTTTTTAGTCGCTAATCCAATCAACATAATTAACCCAATTCGACTATAGGCATTTAAGTCTAATTGTGCAATCCATAACGCCCCAAATGCTCCTAATAACGACAAAGGAACTGCTAATAAAATAATAATTGGGTCAATATAACTTTCAAATTGGGCGGCTAAGGTGAGGAAAATAAAGATTAAAGCTAGAGCAAAAATAAAATTAGTCGCCTGACCCCCTTCTTTAAATTCTAAAGATTCTCCAGAGTAAGCAGTTCGCATTTCAGGAGGTAAAATTTCTTGGGCTAAATTTTCCAACGCCTTTAACGCTTCTCCTAAACTTACGCCCGATGCTGGACTGCCATCTAAAGTCGCAGACCGAAAGCGATTGAAGTGGCTAATTTGGGGCGGTGTTGTTGCCGTTGAAAGGGTGACTAAATTACTTAAAGCAATCATTTCTCCTTGTTGGGAACGCACATATAATTCTTTTAAATCTTCGGGATTTGCTCGATACTTCTCCTCAGCCCGAACCACAACTTCATAACGTTGATTTCCCTGATTAAAATTGGTAATTTCTTGACCTCCGACTAAAATTTGTAAGGTTCGGGCAATATCCTGTACAGAAACCCCTAAATTTCCCGCTTGGGAACGATCTACAGTAATCGTTAATTCAGGTTTATTCAGTTTTAAATTAGTATCAATATTAACTAACTCAGGTAAATCTCTAGCACGAATTACAAAATCTTGAGAAACTTGCGCGAGTTGTTCTAAATCATTACCTTGTAAAACAAATTGTATCGGTTGACCTTGACTGCCTCCGGGTAATCCTCCTGGATTTGTGGGGAAAACTAAAGCATCGGTAATTGTTGAAAATTTACCT
The DNA here is from genome assembly GCF_900010725.2 of Planktothrix serta PCC 8927. NCBI lineage: Bacteria > Bacillati > Cyanobacteriota > Cyanophyceae > Oscillatoriales > Microcoleaceae > Planktothrix > Planktothrix serta. The sequence continues at coordinate 91,327 of NZ_LR734869.1, forward strand.
AATAATTGCTTAACAATAGATTGTTGAGATTGTTCTGGTTTGGTTCGTTCAGACCAAGGAATTAAACGGGCAAAAGAGAATCCTGTATTGGCTTGAGATGCTCCTCGGCTAGAACCTGCTATGGCAAAATAACTTTCAACTTCTGGCACTTGACTTAAGATTTTTTCAACCTGCTGAACCACACGATTTGTATAGTTTAAACTCACACCTTCGGGAGCCGTAATTGGGGTAAAGATTCGACCTCGATCTTCAGTGGGTAAAAAGCTTTGGGGTAATTGTAAGAATAACCAAGCTGTTAAGCCTAAAGAAGCAATAAATCCTAAAATTAAGAGGGGTTTAATTCCCATTAATAGTTTTAATGTAAAAGCATAAATAGCAATAATTTTATTCAAGACCCACTCAAATAAATCCAGGGGGAAAGATAGCAGTTTCATTAATCCCTTCGGCTGGGTTTCGTGACGGAGTAAACGGGCAGAAAGCGGAGGTGCTAAGGTTAATGCAACAATACTAGAAAAGACCACCGAACCTGCTAATGTTAAAGCAAATTCATTAAATAATCGTCCCGTTGCTCCCGCAGCAAAGGCAACAGGAACAAATACGGCAATTAAAACAACCGTTGTTGCAATCACGGCAAAAACAACCTCTCCAACGGCGGCATAAGTCGCTGGAAATGGATCTAGCCGTTTTTCTTCCATATAACGGATGATATTTTCTAAGACTACAATCGTATCATCTACGACTAAACCCGTTGCTAATGTTAAGGCAAATAGGGTTAATGTATTAATGGAAAATCCCATAAAAAACATCACACTAAATGCCCCAATTAAAGAAATAGGAATCGTAATCGCGGGAATTAAGGTTGCTCTCCAATTTCGCAGGAATAAAAAGATAATTAAAACCACTAATCCAATTGAAATTAACAAACTAATCCAAACTTCTTCAATGGCAAGTTCTACAAATTCAGAATAATCCACTGCAATTTGATAGCTAACTCCTTCGGGAAAACTTTTTTCTAATTCCGCTAATTTGGCTTTAATCCCATGGGCAACTTCAATTAAATTAGCGTCAGAAAGTTTACTAATCCCTAATGAAACCGCAGGAGTTCCTTTAAAACGGGCAATGACTCGATCATCTTTTGCCCCAATTTCTGCCCGCCCAATCTCTCTAATTTTAATTTGTGAACCATTATCAGTCCGCTTAATAATTAAGTCTTCATAATCTTGGGGAGTTTGCAATCTTCCCAAAGTTCTCACTGGATATTCTGTTTCTTTTCCTTCAACTCGACCACTGGGAATTTCAACGTTTTGTCTTCTTAAGGCTGCTTCTATATCTAAAGCGGTAATTTGACGGGCAGCCATTTTTACGGGATCTAACCATAATCGCATGGCATAACGACGTTCTCCACCGATAAAAATACTATTAACACCATCAACAGTTTCTAAAACATTTTTAATATAAATATCTGCGTAATTACTTAACTCTAAAGGAGATAAAGTTTTAGCAAACAAAGCGATCCATAAAATTCGTTCATCATCTCCCGATCGCTTTTCTACTACAGGTTCATCGACTTCATCAGGTAAGCTTCTCGCCCCTCTAGCCACCCGACTTCTAACTTCTTGGGCGGCGACTTCTAAATCTCGATTTAATTCAAATTGTACAGAAATAGAACTACTTCCTTCTCGACTACTAGAAGTTAATGTTTTAATTCCAGCAATCCCGTTAATTTGTGCTTCTAAAATTTCCGTAACTTCTGTTTCCACAACCTGCGGACTCGCCCCTGGATAACTGGTGCTTACAGTAACAATTGGCGGATCAATTTTAGGGTATTCCTGCACGGGAAGGCGAGTATAACCGACTATTCCTAAAATAATAATCAGCAATGAACAAACCGACGCAAAAACAGGTCTTTTAATAAAAAAATTAGTAAACATAAAATCAGTTATCAGTTATCAGTTATCAGTTATCAAGACTCCTTAACGTTTACCCTTCGGAGTCTGATCTGAATTAGGAGATAAAATATTAATAGCCGCGCCATCGGATAATTTTTGTGTCCCGGAAACAATTAGTTTTTGTCCGGGTTGAAGTCCTTGTAAAATTTCAGCGCGATCGCCTTGAATTAAACCTAATTTAACAGGTTGTCGTTTGGCTGTTAATTTTTCCTGTCCTTCGGCTAGAAATACAAATCGTTGATCCCCTTGAAATTTAACCGCCGTCATTGGAATGACAACAACATTATTTTTTTGTTTCCAAACGACTTCAGCCCGGACAAATTGACCATCTTTAAATAATCTTTGACTATTATCAAAAGTGGCTTTTGCTAAAATCGTTTGAGAGTCTTGATTTACCGATGGAGAAATAAAACTAATCCGTCCTGTCCCTAATATTTTTCCCTGATTATCAACCATTTGCAAAGGTAATCCTAATTTCAAATCCTCCTGACGTTCTAAGGCGATTGGTAAACTCAATTCTAACTGATCATTCGCCGTTAAACGGGTAATGATATCCCCTTTATCTACATAATCTCCGACTTTAATATTCACATCTCCCACCACTCCGGTAAACGGTGCTAAAACGGCTGTTTCTTGTAACTCGACTTCAATACTGCGAACTTGAGCCGCCGCTTCAGCAACCTGTGCTTCCGCCTGTTGAATTTCTTGAATCCGAGTCCCATTTTCTAATTGTCTTAAAGCTTGTTGTTCCTGTTCAACAACCGCCCGACGTAAATTAATTTCTGATAGTCGATTTTTTTGTAATTGTTCTAAACGACGTTGAGCCGCTTGTAAATTTGCCTCAGCACTGGTTTTTCGAGATAATAACGCATCAAATTCATCCTGAGAAATTGCCCCAGATTGGCTTAATTCTTCAAAACGATTCACCCGATTTTCGGCTAATTGAGCTTCGGCTCGAATTGAATCAATTTGAGATGCGGCTTCATTAATTTCTGCTAAAAAACTACCGGATTCAGCATCGGCTAATCCTGCTTTTGCTTGGGCTAATTTCGCCCGCCCTTGAGCAATTTCTTCAGGACGACTTCCGGCTTGTAATTCTGCTAACCGAGCTTGAGCGCGAAGTAAATTAGCTTTGGTTTGGGTTAAACTTGCTTCTACATTATCACTTTTTAGCCGTGCGATCGCATCTCCAGCTTGAAGTATTTGCCCGGATTCTACTAAAATTTGGGTAATTCGACCTTCAATTTCCGGCTTAATATTCACCACCTGTTTTGCTTCTAATGTTCCCACAAATTCAGAGGTTTCTTCAATATTAAAAGTTTCTACCGCCGCAATTCTAACTGCATTTCCTTTCGGTCGATCCGATCTTTCTGCTGCTGGGCTTTCCCCATTCTTAGCAGTAGATTGCCACCATTGTCCCCCGAAAAAACCAATGCCTAATGTTATTAAAATAATGAGGAGCATTTTTAACCATCCTGTTTGAGAAATTGCAGGTTCTAGGGTGGTTTTTGGGGGTAAAAATTGAGGGTGGAGATCAGTTTTATTCGGATAAAACTCTGGCTCAACCCACTCTTGATCCTGCTCTTTCACGGTAGATTTTTGGGATTGCAAATCAGACATTGTTCAGCAAAAGTTTAAGATTATTTTTCACGGAGCAGAATAATGAGAAGATCAAGGTCAACTCAGAATTTTGCTCTAAGGTTACAAGATATTCAACTCACCTAACCTCTTTCGGAGGAGAGAAGTGGAGAGGAAGAAGCGGGATGGTACAAGTTTTCTTTTTCTAAACATTCATATAGCCAATCCATTTCTGATCTCAACATAATTTTTGCCCGTTCCCAAGTTGCAGATTGGAAAGAATCAGTCACTAGAGTTCCCATTTCTTGACTATCTAAGTAGGCTTGGCGTTGATGACAAACCCTTAAACGATTTTCAATTAATTGCACTCGTTCTGAAGATTCTAAATCGGCAAAAAAGAAATATTTGACTAAAAATCGAGCGCGACTTTTAACCCAGCTTTCTTGCGGATGTTCTAACATTTTTTCTCGCCAACGAGCGCGTCCGCTAGGAGTAATCGCATAAATTCTGCGACTAGCGCCTGCATCCCCAGACTCTTCTAGCAATACCTGGATGTGATCCCGTTCTTCTAAACGTTTAAGTAAGGGGTAAATTGCTCCATAGTTCACACTCATACAACTACTGAGAAACAACTCTAGTCGCTGTTTTAGTCGGTAGCCATGTAAGGGTTCTCGCTGTAATAGTCCCAGGGCAGATAACTCTAACATTATATCAAGTTGATAGTTTATTAAATTACTTTTATTGTAGTCGATTGATTTTTAGTCAATGAGGTTGTCGTTTCTTCCCCTCGTCTTTTCTAGCAATATTAGAGAAGTTTAACCCAGACTGAAACGGAATTTAACCTCAAACCTTTAAAGTGGGCGTAAACATTCAATTATGCTTCCTGTGAGTATTTCAACCCTTGTTAGTGTTCCATTAGCTGCCAAATTACGCACCTTTAACCCCCGTGAACAAATTCCCCTTTGGTCTAATGCCTTGTGGATAATTGAACGGGGTGTTGTTCGCACCCTCACCTGGACAGAAGACGGAACCTTAATTAGTTTAGGATATTGGGGACACAACGATGTGATCGGTAAACCCTTAACCCAACTGGAAGCTTATCAAATTGAATCTGTCACCTCCGTTGAAGTCAGTCTCATCCCTTCAGCAGATTGGTCAAATTATACGGATGCAATTTTAACCCATCTTCGCCAAACGGAAGAACTGCAAAGCATTCTCCATACCCAACGCACAGAACAACGTTTATTTAATTGTTTAAAATGGCTGGCGAAAAAATTTGGTCGGTTGACACCGGAAGGATTATTGATAGATTTACGTCTAACCCATGCTGATATTTCTGATGTCATTGGTACAACAAGAGTGAGTGTCACTCGCATGATGATTAAACTTGAACAAGATGGATTAATTCAACGTCCGGGTCGTCATTGTATTATTTTAAATCAGCTATGATAGCGATTAAATTAATAATATGCCCTTGATGGTTGATATCTACTTAGGTGCTTCCCTTCTTCCCAGAGGTTTTTCTATTCCTCTATCAATATTCCATCAAAATCTGTCAGTGAATCCTCTTCAAGTTCAATTTCATCAACTGCATTATCAGTTAACCCTAGTTCCTTTTTAGCAAATACACGCCTGGCGCGGCGATCAAGAATCTTGATAATATTAGTTCGATTTTCTTTGATCGCCTCAATATCCTCTTTTTGAATCAACACCATATAGTAACGGGATACTTCCATCATCCGATAAGCGTACTGGAAAGCATCTCTAGTAAACTCTCCAGTTGTTACAATCATCACCACATCAGCACCCGTTACAAACGTCATCCCGACTTCTTTCGCTAATACCTCAACATCGACTCGTTTAGTGTTTTTACACTGAATTTGCCAACGGTGATAAACAAAGCGATCTGATGCAGCTAAAACATCTACTTCCCCTTGTCCCGTTTCATAGTCCCGTTTCCGCCATTTTGTAAATCGAAGACTTGTTAAACGAATCATCCAAATGGCTAACAATTCTAGGGCTTTGCCTTTAATATGTTTATCTGAATGCTCTAAATCATTAACAACATCTTCAAAACTTCGATTGAGTTCGGTTTGGGAAATTTCCGTCATATCTGCAATCGATTCTAACAGTTTAGACAGTAATTCTCGTTGTGCTTTTTCCGTCAGTTTAACCAGATTAGGTTTAGCACCACGTCCGCCCGTCGTTTTTTCAGTTTCAATCAAACCTACTTCTACTAACGGCTGAATAATATCTTTAACAAATGACTTTGAAGGAAACCGTACTTTATAAACACTTACCGCATAATTAGCAATATCATTCCATTTGGTTAGTTCTATAATACTCATTTGGAGCATTGCTAATAGAAAATATTTTTGCTCTGAGGTAAGGGTGTAAATTTCATCAATATAGTCTTTATCAAGTTCTAGGATGTCATAAACTCGATCCCAATTAATTTCGTAAGTTTTTTCAAATACTCCTGCCTTTTCCAACCATTGCCGCATCGTGCTAACATAGATAGCATTGGGAGAAAGAGAATACCCCATTTCTTGCAATTCATAACCAATTAGATCTAATTTAGGTTTATCGCCTCTACTATTAATTGCTTCCACCGCTTTTAACAAAGACATTCCCGTTAAGTTAGTCAGAATATGACGGGCAAAAATTATAGCGACTTCATCACTATCGCTCTGAGAATCTAATATTTCATTAGCAATATCTGTTACTGTGTATTGCCAATCCTGATCATTAATTGATTCAACCAATTTGTAAGCACGAAGGGAAAGGAATGTATTCATTGCAAGTTTGCTACGATTTTCCCCTTTTTGTAAATCATTTTGTGTTGAGTGACTAGAATAATAACGCTTGGCAATTTCATCCTGTAAAACACGGCGATCAGGTTGACAATCTACACAGAGTTGTATCAGTTCCGGTAAATTCATCGTTTTAGGTTCAAACTGATGTCCATAAGTAAATTTCAGTTTTTGTTCTGGCATATTATTACTATGGGGTTGAAATAAGTCTAATTGGATATAAGTATTTTGAGGCTCAATTGTAGATGATTTCTCAAGATAATCAGGGGCTAAAGTTAGTGCTTTTGCTTTCAGTGCTTTTCTGTCTTTTAATGGAGTAACCACCAAGGGCGCATCTTCTTCAAATCGAAACTGTGATGCTTTAATATAATTTTCATCTAATTCAAAGGCTAACCAACGACGTTCAAGGGTTTCAGCCACTCGTCCGGTCATGTTTGAACCCGCAAAGGGATCGAGAACTAAATCACCAGGTTCAGTACAAAGTCCGATAACAAATTCAGGTAATGCTTGAGGAAATCGGGCTGGATGAGCTTTAACTCCTTCTTCTTTACAGCGTCTCTGATAGTAATCATTAGATGCAGTATTAGAAGCAGAAATAATATTGACAGGCTGCGCTAAATCATTCTCTAAAATCCAATTAAATTCTCCTAATATGGGTTTTCCAATCAATGTACCTGATTCACACGCAGGATCAGCAATAATATTAGGAGGAATAGCACCACCGCGATCATTCTGAAACTTAGTAGAAATATCATGTCCAGACGGGCGTAATTTTGCATCATAGCCATTTTTTAATAGATTTTTCATCGCCTCACTGTAAGGCCGTAAAACTCTTTTATTATTGGCTTTAGGGTGAGGATCTTTTGATAACCACCAAATTGTATTGACAGCATCTTTAACTCTTTCTCTCCGCACCGTCACCCACTCCGCAGGTGTAGGAAGTTTCGCTGGGTTATACCAAAAAAGCTCTTGAGCGAGAAAAAAACCTAAACCCCCTTCTGATTTGGGTTTGCAAAGCTCTATTACTAACTCAAAATGATACAGCGATCGCACAGGAAAACCTTTAAGCCAAGTTCCTCCAATATCGATCACTAGCGACCCTTGAGGCTTGAGAATCCGATAAAATTCACGAGCAAATTTCTTGAACCATTCGACGTATTGATGAGCATCTACATTACCATATTCTTTCTTTCTAACTAAGGCAAAAGGTGGGGAAGTACAAATCAGATCGATACTTTCATCAGGCAATTCAGTCATCAGTTCTAAGCTATTACCTAAATAGGCAGAACCTAGCTGAGTTTTGTAGTAAGGATTAGAGCTAATTTTGCTGTCAATATCAAACTTATAAATACTTTGCACAATTTCACTTTCCTATAATTATCCAGAGATAAAAAGTAACGCCTTTTATCAGCGCGTTATAAATTTTTGCAAATATCTTAAACAATAAACAACATCAGGATGGTTGCGGATGCTTCTCATCGGTGACGTGATTTTCCATGATAGGCTATTTTCTCTCCTCTCAATGAGTTGAGCTTGTTGTTGAATCTCCTGAACTTGCTGCTGGATCACGGCATTTTGGGCTTGTAATTTTGATCGCATGGCTTGATTAAAAAGAAAATTGATCGTATGCAATTTTGATATTTTATGTTCTCCACAATGTTTGCTGAAGCGTTCATGAACATCAACTAATTCATAAATAGCTTCTTGATAAGCTTCAGGAATAAGAGTCTCTTTTGTATTATAACGAAAGCGGCGAAAGAGCATCATGACACTATATTGTAAACAATCCTCTGCTTTTTCATATTCTTGCTGATCACACCAATTTCTCGCCTCATCTATGCTTTGCCGAATACTCTGAAGATCTACCAAATAGTTCCATACAGAGACAGTTACTCCATTATCAATCATGGGAATTTGTTCTGCATCAAATATTCGTGATGATTTCGGGCCTAATTGGGTAATTACAAATACTAAATCCGTTACTCCAGCCTCTTTTGCTAATTCTTGAGCACGTCGCAATTGCTCAGGAGTATCATTATGAGAAAATAAAATATACTTCCAAATTGTTTTAATCGGTTTCTGTTGCTGACGAGCATCACTCGCAAAATCTTTCATAAATTTAAAGGCTTTTTGGAAGTCTCCATTCTGACGATAAGGGACATAGGAGGGCTGATCAATTCCATCAATAGCAAAGATGATCTCATCCAGTCCAGAAGATACATATTCTGGCTGATAAAAACCATGAGCGTTAGTACACATTGTGATTTTTGTCGTTGGAAACAACTGTTTAGCCAGTTGAATCATTTGGCAAAGATTCTTATTTAATAAAGGTTCACCGTGTCCTTGAAAATCAATTGTCTGAATGTGGATATGCTGGCGTTGTAGGTCGCACAGAATTTTTTCCAATACGGTAATATCCAGGTCATAGGGAGGCGATATTCGGGTTTTTCGTTCCCCTGGAGTCATGCAACCGGGACATACCAGGGTACACCGAATGGTCGGCTCGACCTGGAAGACAAGGATTTCTTTATTCTCAGAAAAGGAGGAGTTGTATTGCAGATGTTTGGCGAGACAATAACATTGGGTACAAAACTCAGGAAACGGCATTTCATTCTGAGAGAGTTTATTTCTGATCTGTTGAAAAGTCTTCCCCAGATAAACATCTTGCCCATAATCAAGAACGGTTTCAAAGGGTTGTAGAGTTAATAAACTGCCATAATCGTCCCAACAGGCTAATGAGCCATTCGCTCGCAAAAAGATACTATGGTTTGAATTACAATCCATTATTTTTTCCCTAATTTACTATCTCTCTAAGGATTAAATATAGCAAAAGTTTGGGTATATTCAACCTCTAGGGAACAATAAAGAGAAACTTTTGGTATATATATGTTCTTAATTATTCAATTTTTGGGGTACAGAAAACAGTTTTACCTAACCTAAAATTGAGCGCGAATTGTAAAGGAATAATCGCCACCAGGTTCTAATTGATAATCATACTTTTCTAAAAACCGTCCCAAGGGTTCTTGAATTAATGCTCGTCCTTGGGACGGTTGAATTGTGAGTTTTTTGGTGTGTCGAAATCGCCATTGAAATCGCCACTCATAATCACCAGCACTGACTTCTCCTTCGAGAAGACCCTGTTGCCAAGATTGTCGCGTAATTCTAACATACGCTGTTGTTTCAGGTAAACTTTGAGAACTCACTCTGTAGGATCAACAAAACTACGATTATTGTACAGACTCATTGCTTTTTCGACACCTTGATGCAAACTCAAATCAATTGCTTCTCCCACCCATTTTAGAACTTGTTCCATAACTTGCATTTCCGTTAAGGAAAATTTTCCCAGAACGTAAGAAACCGTTTCCCGCTCACTGGTGACAGAAGTTGACTTGGGTTTACCAATTCCAATTCGCAACCGAGGAAAATTTTGAGTTCCTAAATGGGAAATAGTAGATTTCATTCCATTATGACCTCCGGCGGAACCGGACAGCCGCAGCCGCAACCGTCCTAATGGTAAATCCATATCATCATAAATGATTAATACCGAAGTTGGAGGTAGTTTATACCAATCAACGACAGCACGAATGGCTTGTCCTGATAAGTTCATATAGGTCAGTGGCTTTAACAAGCGAATTTTCTCTCCAGAGGATGTTACTCCTTCGCCGAATTTTCCTTTAAATTTGCGATTTTCTGAAATTGGAATTCGCCAAGCTGTTGCTAAAGCATCAATAGCCTCAAAACCAATATTGTGTCGGGTTTGATTATATTTAGCTTCGGGATTTCCTAAACCTACAATTAATTGCGGAACAATTAATGTCTTAGCAGGCGTAACCTCCATCATGATCATCGTTGATATCACTTAATAACATTCATTCTGAAGTATAGCCCTTTGATTCTCGTTAAGCATTAATCAATCGAGTTAATTTGTTCCTCTTTTGGGCGGGATGCTACCGTTGAGTTATTTTCAGGCTTGATTTTGGTCGTTTCTTCTAACTGTTGGGCTTCCCGTTTAAATTCATTCTCAAACTCTCTGGAAGCTTGTTGAAAGCCTTTGAGAGCTTTTCCCAAACTACTGCCAATTTCCGGTAATTTTTTAGGGCCGAAAATCAACAGAGCCAAAACCAAAATCACAGCCATTTCGGGTAAACCAATTCCAAATATATTCACTAAAATACTCTCCTAAGTTCTAAAAAAATAACCCTTATACATTATAAATAGAAAATCGTGAACTGTGCTTTTCAACTCTCAACAAGTAGAAATACAGAATTTAGGTTGATGATTTTTAATAAAAATACTTCAAACCTATCTCCTAAATCCCTGGTCACAGTTCACGATCAACCGGATTTTAAACTTGATTAGCGGGTTAAATTAGCCCAGTTCACATCCACATTTTCAAGTAGCAGTGAGGAGTTATAAATCTGTAAAATAATTAACAGAAACACGAAAAACAGCCCCATAAACACTGCCATTACAGGAGTTGTTCCCCAACCTGGAGAAACTTTACCATACTCAGAATTTAAAGGTCTTAGTACATCTCCTAACCAAGTCCGTTGTGCCATAGTTCACCTAAATTTTTTACATCAACAAAATTTTATCTGGATTTTGGACACTCTCACAGCTTCAAGCGAGGGAAGACATGAGAGGCTTAGGCTAATGTTACCCGATTTAGGTGTCCCAATTTCGGATTAAACACGATATCTCGGCTCCAGCACCAAAACAATTGGCTTAAATTGTCTTAAGTTTTGTGAGTATTTTATTATAGAAGCACACGAATAACAAGGAATTAATCATAATGGAACCCGCATTAGCTCTTAGCATTTCCATTGCTGCGGTTGTGATCGCCCTGACAGGATATGCGATCTACACAGCTTTCGGCCCTACTTCTACTGACCTGCGCGACCCCTTTGAAGAACACGAAGACTAATATTAGGATGTGTGGAACAGGCATCTTGCCTGTTCAGTGGAGTGTCGGGGAAGAAGATAAAAGGAAGAGCAGGGTTAAGTTTTAAGATTTTAATCGGGTTTCTAAGTTAAAATAAACAGTTTGGCAGCATAAATACGACCATTATGGGCAACACATTTGGGCATTTGTTTCGGATCACGACCTTTGGAGAATCTCACGGTGGGGCGGTGGGAGTTGTCATCGATGGTTGCCCTCCCCGATTAAAAATTAATATTACAGATATTCAGACTGAATTAGATCGGCGTCGCCCTGGACAAAGCAAAATTACCACTCCTCGCAAAGAAACCGATACCTGTGACATTCTTAGTGGAGTCTTTGAGGGGCAAACCTTGGGAACCCCGATTATGATTATGGTGCGAAACCAAGATACTCGCCCCCAAGATTATAGTGATATGGCACTCAAATATCGCCCATCCCATGCCGATGCCACTTATGATGCTAAATATGGGATTAGAAATTGGCAAGGAGGAGGACGTTCCTCGGCGCGAGAAACCATTGGACGAGTCGCAGCCGGGGCGATCGCTAAAAAAATCCTTAAACAATTCGCTGGGGTGGAAATTATTGGGTATGTTAAACGGATTCAAGATTTAGAAGGTATCGTTGATCCCAATAGTGTCACATTAGAACAAGTTGAAAGTAATATTGTGCGCTGTCCCGATGACGATTGTGCCGAAAAAATGATAGAACGGATTGAACAAGTTCGGGATCAAGGAGACTCTATTGGTGGCGTGGTGGAATGTGTCGCTCGAAATGTTCCTCAAGGGCTCGGATCTCCGGTCTTTGATAAACTAGAGGCAGATCTTGCCAAAGGGGTCATGTCCTTACCCGCCAGTAAAGGGTTTGAAATTGGCTCCGGCTTTGCGGGAACGCTCCTCAAGGGGAGTGAGCATAACGATGAATTTTATAGTGATCCGACGGGTAAAATCCGAACGGTCACAAATCGATCGGGTGGAATTCAGGGTGGCATTTCCAACGGAGAAAACATTATTATCCGAGTAGCATTTAAGCCAACTGCTACAATTCGGAAAGAACAACGTACTGTTACCCATGAGGGAGAAGAAACGTTGTTAGCGGCGAAAGGACGGCATGACCCCTGTGTTTTACCCAGGGCGGTGCCAATGGTAGAAGCGATGGTTGCCCTTGTCCTGTGCGATCATTTGCTGCGTCATCATGGTCAGTGTGGAACTTTGAAGCCTGAAGAATAAAAATGGAAAGCAGCCTATCGTCTGTTGGGGTCATTCCTCAGAAGCACTCTAACTTATCCGATCCCAACTCCAACCCAGAAGATTTTGTTGTACAGTTCTGGGGGGTTCGCGGGAGTATTCCCACCCCCGGAAAAGAAACTATTCGTTATGGGGGAAATACCTCTTGTTTGGAAATGCGAGTAGCGGGTAAACGCCTAATTTTTGACGGCGGCACTGGCTTACGAGTCTTAGGAGATCAGTTACTCCAAGAAATACCTGTGGAAGCGTATATGTTTTTTACGCACTACCATTGGGATCATATTCAAGGATTTCCCCTATTTACCCCAGCATTTATGCAGGGAAATTGTTTTCATATTTATGGAGCAATTCCACCGGATGGGGACTCGATGAAACAGCATTTTATCGAACGAATTTTACACCCGAATTCTCCAGTTCCCCTCAAAGGAATTCAAGCCGATTTGAGATTTTATACTCTGAAGCCTGGAGATTCGATGATGTTGGATGATATTCTGATTGAAACTGGACAACTCAACCATCCGAATACGGCAATGGGTTATCGGATTACCTGGAAGGGACGCACGGCGGTTTATTGTTCTGATACCGAACATTTGCCCGATGGCTTGGATGAAAATGTCTTAAATCTGTCTCAGAATGCCGATGTCTTGATTTACGATGCCATGTACAGCGATGAGGAGTATCATAATCCTAAATCTCCTAAAATTGGTTGGGGACATTCTACTTGGCAAGAAGCCGTGAAAATGGCCGAAGCTGCTGGAGTCAAGCGAGTGGTGATTTTCCATCATGATCCTTCCCACAGCGATGATTTTCTCGATCAGGTAGAACAGGATGTTCAAGCGGTATTTCCCAAGGCAATTATGGCACGGGAAGGGTTAGTCGTTCCTGTTGGATTTTAGGGAATCGTAATACTCTTAGCGACAACAACCAGAGTATTATGAGTAGGTAAAGTTTAGAAGACATTAGACGGTGCAGATCCAGATGAAACTAGCACTGAAGCAAACGATCGCAGTATTGATTATCGGGATATCAGTCCTGAGTCTTCCCTTGAATGCGATCGCCGTTGATTTTGACCAAAAGGAAGTGGATCAAGATCGATTTGTCGCTATTGCTGTGCCTCGCGCCTTTGGACATACTTTAGTTGTTGTCGAACAAGTCTCTGATAGTCGCCCTTGTTGGAGTGAAAGTGGCAGTCAGCCGATTATTGTTGATCCGTTACTGCTTAATTTTGATTTTACAGGGATTTGTGGACGGGCAACGGATAGTAACGGTTATTCCGTGAGAATGGCGGGAAAAGATTTAGCCCTCTCCCATGGGCTGAGTGTTCAAAGTACACCCAATGATATTTTGCTCGTCGCTCAGTCCCGCGCAGATGTGTACGCTCCACCGATTATTATTGGTAGAAGTTATGGATTTACGAATGGTTTTGCCAAAATTATGTTAGAACCGGGTTGGCGGTTGACGAAACGGGTTTATCAAGGCAAAACATTAGGTCATATTTATTTTACAAGCGATTCTCCAGCCTTTTAGATAGGTTAAAATAGAATTACTTTAACACTGGGTTAATATTATGGTGACAACTCAGGAAACAACGATTAATCAACTGATTACTCCTGTTATTACTTGGGAAAAATTACCCGATGATTTTCTATTAGAAGATGAACCCGTGGAAAATACAACTCAACCGTTAATTGCCGGGGCACTACGGGAAAGTTTAGAATTAGCGAGTTTAATTCAGCCAGAAATGTTAATTGCGTCTAATTTTGGCTTATGTGCTACGGTTAATGGGGAATTAGTGATTAAAGCACCGGATTGGGTTTATATTAAGCAAGTTCAACCCATTGAAGCGGAAAAAGCAAGAAAAAGTTATACTCCGAATTTACAAGGGGATATTCCTAGTATTGTTATAGAATTTTTATCGGAAACTGAAGGAGGAGAATATTCGGTTAAACGCAGTTATCCCCCTGGAAAATGGTATTTTTATGAACAAATTTTGCAAGTTCCGATCTATGCTATTTTTGAACCTGTAACTGGACAATTAGAAGTTCATTATTTACAAAATGGACGTTATGAACTCGATAAAATTAATCAGAATAGTCGTTATTGGGTTGAGGATTTAAAATTATTTTTAGGGGTATGGAAAGGAGAAAAAGAACAACGGAATGGGTATTGGTTACGGTGGTGGGATGAAGGAGGAAATTTACTTCCTTGGGCGGTAGAAAAGGTTCAACAGGAACGTCAACGAACAGCACAGGAACATCAACGGGCGGAAAAATTAGCTGATTTTTTGCGATCGCAGGGTATTAATCCTGATGATATTTGTTAAATGATTGCTGTTAGAATAGAAATATTGTCATAATTTTCTAAAGTTAATAAATATAGATCTCCTGTAGTTATAACATTTGTCTGAGCCGCGATCGCTACTTTTATTAGTTGAAACAATTTACAAAAACAAAAGTTCCGGGCTATTGAAATAAGTACAACTAGAAGTTATAATTGCAGTTAAGCAGCATAAGGCTAGGTCACTCAAACACTATGCAAATTAAGCAAATATCTGTTAAGGGTTTATTTGGAATTTTTGATCATGTAATTCCATTGAATATGAATGAGAGAATTACAATCATTCATGGGCCTAATGGTTTTGGAAAAACTGCAATACTGAGAATGCTAAATGGGTTGTTCAATTTTCGATATTCAGTGTTCCGTAGTATTCCATTTAAAAGTTTTCAAGTAGATTTTAATGATGGCAGAAGCCTTGAGGTAAACACTGATAATGGTTATGCAACAACAAAGAGAGAGTATTTCATCGAATTTCATAAGCCTAATTCAAAAAGTCCTACTTGTTGGGTTTTATCAAAAATGGAAGACTCCTCAGATATCGATTTGCCAGTCAGTATTTTGGACGATATAATTCCTGGGTTGCAACGAGTAACAGTTAAAAAATGGGTCTATGAGCCCACAGGTGAAGCTCTTTCTTTAAACGAAGTTATAGAGAGATTTGAAGATGTTATCCCGTTCAACATAAAATCACGATATAAAATACCAGATTTGTTAAAAGCATTAACAGATAATATTCATGTCCGCCTTATAGAATCACAACGTTTATTAAACTTTGAGCCTATTCGTTCTTCAAGAGTGAATTCGGGAACATCTTCCATGATACCAACGGTTTCATCTTATTCTAACGAGCTTGCAAAACGAATTGAATCTAAACTGGCAGAATATGGCACAACATCTCAATCTCTTGATAGAACATTTCCTGCAAGAGTCGTCCAACAACAATCATCTCCTGACGTTGACTTAACAGATGAACAACTTCGTACTCACCTCAATGAACTTGAAGAAATTCGCTCTCGTCTAATCGAGGTCGGTTTATTAGATAAAGATGAAAATTCAGACTTTCAAATTCAGCCTCAATCTATAGATGAAAGCACTAGGAATATTTTGTCAGTGTATGTTAAAGATGTAGAAAAGAAACTAAGCGTTTTTGATGAAATTGCGAGTAAAATTGAACTTTTAAGAAAAATTATTAACAATAAATTTTCTTATTCTTATAAAGAAATGAATTTTAGTAAAGAGAAAGGGTTTGTTTTCAAGACACATCATCCCTCCTCCTCTGATACAGATATTCTTTCCCCAAGCGATTTGTCATCGGGTGAGCAGCATGAATTAGTTCTTCTTTACGAATTACTATTTAAGGTTAAACCTAATTCTCTAGTGCTAATTGACGAACCCGAACTATCGCTTCATGTAGGATGGCAAGCCCAATTTTTAAAAGACTTACAAGAAATTACAAAGCTTGCAAATTTAGATATTTTAATGGCTACTCACTCACCCGACATCATTCAAGATCGTTGGGATTTGACTGTGGAACTGAAAGGAGCCAGGAAATGAGGGAGTATCTTTCTCCTGACCGTCATGCCAATGCCATTCGGCTAAGACGTAGCACTTTTTCAGGGACTTTTTTATTAGTTGAAGGTAGGACAGATCAGACATTTTATGAACGTTTTATTGACAAAAAAAACTGTGAATTAATGAGTATTTCTGGCAAACCCTCTAGTAAACTTCTAATTATTGATGTTCTGGGTATTTTGGAGAAAGACAATTTTGATGGAATTTTAGCTATTGTTGATGCAGATTTTGATCATCTTGAGACTTCACCGCATACTAACCCTAATCTAATTCGTACAGATACCCATGACCTTGAAACGATGCTGATCAATTCAAAAGCCTTTGATAAGGTGATTCGTGAGTTTGGTTCTGAGGATAAAATTACTAAATTTGGTCGAGATATAAGAACAGCATTGCTTGAAGCGGGTATGCCAGTTGGATATCTTCTCTGGGTTTCTAATCGTGATGGATTAAACTTGACTTTTGAGAAGATCGAATTTAGTAATTTTATTGATAAGAAAACCCTAAAAATTAATAAAATTAAACTGATTCAAGAAGTTAAGAATAAATCCCAAGCCTTTACACTGAAAGATGAAGAATTACAACAACGGATAATAAACCGAAAAAGTAGCAACCATGATCCCTGGCAAGTCTGCTGTGGTCATCACTTAGTGGAAATTCTATCCCTCAGCTTACGCAAAGCAATTGGTTCCGCTAATGCTAGTGATGTTGAACGGGAGAATTTAGAGCGTAGTTTAAGGCTTGCCTACGAAGAAGCTTACTTTTACAAGACGCAAATTTACTTATCTATTTGCACTTGGGAAACTAATAATCCACTATTTAGGGTCTTACGGAATGACATATAGCTTTTAAAAATCGGGTTTCTCTGTTAATTAATTCTTCTCAGGTGCTAAGTGTTTCTGACAAAATTTATAAGCTGAATAGGTTAGAGTTACTACTCCAGTAATAATCGCAGATTCATCGATTTCAAATTTGGGATGATGTAAGGGATAATTATGTTTATTTTTGTGTCCGACACCTAAACGAAACATCATTCCGGGGGCATAATCTAAATAGACGGAAAAATCTTCTGCACCTAAAGAAGGTTCGGGTAAAGTTAAAATTGCCTGAGTTCCAAATGCTTCCCGCACAGTTTCTTCCACAATTTGAGTTAATACTAGATCATTTTGCACCGAGGGAACCCCCCGACGATAATTTAACTCATAATTTGCGCCATACATTTGACAGATATTAGCAACAAATTGTTCAATCCAACCGGGTAAAGCTTCGTAGGTTTCGGGATGAAGCGATCGCACCGTTCCTAATAATTTAACCTGATCCGCAATAATATTAGGAGCCCGTCCGCCCATAATTTGACCAATGGATAAAACCACAGGTCTTAAAGGGTTTTGAGTGCGACTAATCGCTTGTTGTAACATTGTAATTACCTGGGCGGCGATCCAAATCGCATCCTTGGCTTCATGAGGTCGCGCCCCATGACCGGACTCTCCGATAATAGTTAATTCTAAATCATCCGCAGCCGCCGTTAACGCACCCGACCGCAGCCCCACACACCCGGCGGGAATACTGGGGAAGACATGAACCCCTAAAATCGCCGCAACATCCTCCATAACGTTATCCTGCACCATCCAGGTCGCGCCTTTGGCGATTTCCTCCGCCGGCTGAAACAGAAATCGCACCTTTCCAGGGAACTCCTCACCTAACTGAGATAACACCATCGCTGTTCCTAAGCCTAACGTGGTATGCAAGTCATGTCCGCAAGCGTGCATAACTCCCATCTGTCGAGAAGCATACTCTAACCCGGTTAATTCGGTCATGGGTAAAGCATCCATATCCGTGCGAATCGCAAACCAACGGGAGGCGGTGGTGTTTCCCTTAAATTCTCCCACGACTCCCGTTTTTCCCACACCTTCTTGAACTTTAATTCCACAGGAAGATAAGACCCCGGCGACATAAGCGGAGGTTTGATATTCTTGACCACTGAGTTCAGGGTGTGCATGAATGTGGCGACGAATCTCAATTAACCGAGGTGCTAAAGTTGTGGTAATGTCTTTAATTTTTTCAAGGATAGATGGGGAATTCTGGGTCATGGGATGCAATCCAATTAGCAAGAATAAGATTAAAGCAGATGTTTTATTATAGGGTAATTTTCTAATCTTAGGGCATGGCATTACCATACCCTAACATCAAAATTCTCTCCTAGGAGATGACTAAGAATTCACCACAATCATTCCTTGACGAGGAGGAAGATTAACTTCTAATTCTGTTCTGTCCTCTTCTTGTTTCCAAGTCAATTTACCTTCTCCATAAATTAACCGATTCGGACAGGTTTTTAAATCGGAAACTGTAAAATCAATCTGGGCGGATTCAGTTCCCGAATTCACAAAAACGATTATTTCTTCGTTCCCTAAACATCGAGCAAATCCATAAACAATGCCCTCAGCATATAATATTTTGTACGAACCGATGCGTAATGCCTCATATTTATGACGAAGGGAAATCAGTTTTTTGTGATAGTCTAAAACATCTTGATGCCAAGAATCTTTCATGGGGAAACTTCGGCGCGAGTCGGGATCAAGTTGCCCTTCTAATCCGACTTCATCCCCATAATAAATACTGGGGGCACCGGGAAAGGTAAATAATAATAAAGTTGCTAATTGAACTGTTGTTTTATCTCCTCCAGCAATAGTAATTAATCGGGCTGTATCATGACTATCAAGTAAATTCAATTGAGTCAGTTGAATTTCCCAAGGATATAACTCTAATAAAGCTTGAATTTTTTGCCCATATTCTTTAGCAAATAAGGGCGGGTAGGGGAAGTAAGAAGGGGTTTCGACTAATTCCATTTGAACGCGATCGCCAGCGATAAAGGCAACAGTTGGGCCTGTAAATAAATAATTCATCACCCCGTCAAATTGCGTTCCATCTAACCATTCTCTAGCATCAACCCACACTTCTCCGACAATATAAGCTTCTGGATTAACGGCCTTAACTCGCTCTCGAAATTCCTTCCAAAACCCCGGCGTTTTGACTTCAAAGGGCACATCTAAGCGCCAACCATCAATGCCAAAATTCACCCAATATTCGGCAATTTCCATGATATATTCCCTGACTTCAGGATTATCATGATTAAATTGAGGTAAAGCTCGATTGTCGATCCAACCCACATAATTTGCAGGTTTACTACCATCATAAGCCGATAACGGCCAGCCTTCAATTTTAAACCAATCTAACCAAGGAGAATGGGGGCCATTTTCTAAAATATCATGAAACTGAAAAAAGCCCCGACTGGCATGATTAAATACCCCATCTAATACAACTTTAATATTGCGTTGATGGGCGGCATCTAACAACTCTTGAAAGGCTGTATTTCCTCCAAGTATGGGGTCAATTTGATAATAATCGTGGGTATGGTAGCGATGATTAGAAGCGGATTGAAAAATCGGGGTAAAATAAATCGCATTAATCCCCAAATCCTCTAAATAATCTAATTGTTCAATCACACCCCATAAATTCCCTCCTTTATATCCCTGTAAACTTGGAGGCAAATCCCATTGTTCCCAGCGATCGGATTTTAATAAGGTTTTGCGCGGAATTGTGGCTTGAGCAAAGCGATCGGGAAAAATTTGATAAAATACCGCGTGTTTGACCCAATCAGGAGTTTGTATTTGCATAAGAGTTGTTCATCACTTGTTCAAATTCAAAAATTATAATCTAATTTGAACTTAAAAAAATCTGCCCATAGCAAGACTCAATTGTTTGTGAACAGAGAAATGGAGGCTTTTGCATCTGCTAAAGGGATAGATCCTCACACATTCTGACAAATTAAGAGAATTGCTATAGTTAGATTTTAGGTGAATTGATATATAGTTTCTAATTTTTATTCAAGAGATTTAGATTGGCTTTAGGTTGGGAAACTTGCATTTGACTTGAACTTCTAAATTACTCTCAGCCGAGCCTTCAGAAATATAAGGAATACCTGCTTTTCCACCCATTTTAATTGCAAATTTAAGAGTTACTTCTTCAATTTCTGCTGCTCCAAAATCTTTAAATGCACTCACAGCCATTGTAGAATAAACCCGTATTAAATGACGGGCGTGTTGTAACTGATTGATCACCTCAGTTTGAACGCCTCTTTCTTCATCATAAAGCTCATCATCGGTTTCGGAAGTGACTTTTGGGTTGAGTTGTACTTGATAAACTTGGCCATCAACTTCATAAGCAAATGTTTCTATTTCAGCCATCACTCACCTCTGTTAAAATTTGTATCTATTTTACGTCAAGTTCTTGCCACTTTTCCGGGTGATCCAGTTAGAATAAGGAAAAATACTGACTAAAGCTTTAAGGTACTCCTTATATAGCTTTGTATTTTATACCCCAGACTAACCGTATGACTCGCTACGCACTGATTATAGGAATTGCGGAATATCAAAACTTAACGCCTCTTCCCAAAGCTGCTGAAGATGCAGAAGCTGTGGCGCAACTCTTAGAAGATTTTGGTAATTTTGAAGTAACGCGACTACCACACCGTCGTAATTCTATTACACAGCGTTTGGAAATTGCACCGAAACAGTTAGTGGATTCAATCAAGTTAGGTCAAGCGTTACAAAACTTATTATTAGAACGAGGAAAAGGCAAAGAAGTTTTAATTTATTTTGCAGGTCATGGCTTAACCTTTACGGATAACTTAGGAGAGATAAAAGGAGCATTAGCTGCTTCAGATTGCCAACTGGAAAGACAGGGAGAACAGATTATTGATTATAAATATGGTATGGCTTTCTCCAGCCTAAATAATTTAATTAAAAAATCCGATTTAAGTAGTTTAATCCTTATCTTAGATTGTTGTCATAGTGGCTATTTTTTAGAAAGCGAATTATTGCAAGATACTTTAACAACGTTTAAAACCCAACGGGATTATTATCTGATTACAGGATGTCGCAGCTTTGAAACAGCAAAAGTCTTTAAAGGAGAATCTCATTCTATTTTTACAACTGCATTATTGAAAGGATTATCCCCAGAGAATGCTGGAAGAAAAGGCCGGATTAGTGGCGATCGCTTATTTGATTATATTAGCAACGAATTGAGAGGCTCTGTTCAAGAACCCATTCGTATGGGTTGGGGAAAAGCGATTAATTTAGTCACTTATTCAGATATTCACTCAACAATAGAGTTAGTGCTTTTTAATCGGAAAAATCCCTATCAAGGATTAGCGTCATTTCAATTAGAACAAAAACAGTATTTCTTTGGACGAGACAAAGTAATCAGAATTTTAGTAACCCATTTATCAAATAGTCGTTTTTTACCTATTATTGGTTATTCGGGAAGTGGCAAAACCTCTTTAGTAAAAGCAGGTTTATTGGCTGAATTAGAAAAAGATCGCATTCCCGCTAGTAGTCAATGGAAACGAGAAATCTTTACCCCAGGTCAATATCCCTTTGGAAAACTGGTTAATGCCATTAGTAAATATTCTAATCAGGAAACTTATTTAATCTTTATTGACCAGTTTGAAGAAGTGTTTACCTTGTGTGAAAGTGAAGATGAACGGTTAAAATTTTTCCAACTGATCGCCGAAGAAATCAAAGCACCTGAGAAAAAAAGTAAATTGGTTTTAGCTATTCGAGGAGACTTTTTAGAACGCTGTAGTAGCTATCCAGATATTGTTAATTTAATTAACCAAGTTCCTCCGGTGATGTATGTTGTAGAACCCATGTCTCTGGAAGAATTAGAAAAAGTAATTGAACAACCTGCTCAGTTACATGGGGTAAAATTTGAACAGGGGTTAGTCTCACAAATGGCTTTAGATGTTATCGGACAGCGCGGTGCACTCCCCTTACTTCAATATGCGTTACAAGAATTATGGCGAGTTTGTATTGAGGAACCCGAATCTCCTGAACCTATATTAACGAAACAAGGATATGAACAAATTGGAGGCGTTAAAGGGGCATTAAATAATCGAGCTAACTTAATCTATGAAAGTTTTTCGCCGGATGATCAAATACTGGTTCGGGAACTGTTTATGAAGTTAGTTAAACTGGGAGAAGGAGAAGAAGTTACACGACAAAGAATCCCTTGGGAACGATTAAGAGCAATTTCTAGTTCCCCTGAACAATTACAACGAGTGATTGAAATTTTAGCCGGGTCTCAACAACGCCTAATTATTACCGATGAAAAAACAGTTGAAGTGGCTCATGAAGCGTTAATTTCTGAGTGGAAACTCTTAAAAAACTGGATTGAACAAGATCGAGAAAGTCTGAGAATTAATCAGCGATTTGAAACTGCGTTTCAAGAATGGCAAGAATCGTTTAAGAAATCCGATGAAGCTTTGTTAATGGGAGCGAGATTGTTAGAGATTCAAGAATGGATCGAAAAAACACAACCCAAATTAACATCCGATGAACAAGCTTTTTTTCACAGCAGTTTAGAACAGTATTTGCGAGAACAACAAGCAGAAGTTGAACAAGAACGTCAACTCCGAGAAGCCGCAGAAGCAAAAGCAAAAGCGGAATCTGAAAAAGCGATCGCAGAAATGGAAAAAGCGATGATTGCAGAAGAAAAAGCCGAAGCTGAAGCCGCACGAACAAAACAAGCTGAAGCTACAGTAAAAGTCGAAAAACAAAGAACTAAACTGATTATGTTGTCTAGTGTTCTGATTGCATTTACCTTGGGTTTAGGGTTAATTGCAACAACAATAGATGGACAGAAGCGAGAAAGTGAAGCCAGCCGCATTAGTGCTTATATTACTAGAGCAGAGCAACTGTTAGAAAATCACAATCAATTAGAAGCAGCGATCGCTAGTATAGAAGCTTTAGGGGAAATGAAAAAACTGCATCGAGAAAATCAAGAAGAATTAAGAAAAATTGAATCGGTGATTAATAATGTTCAGGAGAGGAACCGATTAGAAGGTCATGAAAGAAGTGTCTATAGTGTTGCGTATAGTCCTGATGGTGAAATGATTGCTTCAGCCGGAGATGAGGGTAAAATTATTTTGTGGAATTCAGAAAAAGGAAAGATTAAACAAACTATTCTAGCACATCAGGAGCCGATCTGGGCTGTACGATTTAGTCCAGATGGAAAGTTTTTTGCATCTGGAGGTAATGATAAAACTGTGAAGTTATGGAGTTCCTCTGGTAAGCTACTTTATACCTTTAACGAACCTCAAGATATTATATCTGATGTAAGTTTTAGCGCGAATAGCAAACAAATAGCTGCTGCTACTAAAGATGGAGATATTATAATTTGGGATGTTAATACTCATAAACTCATAACAACTCTTAACATAAGTCAACCCTTGATCAATAATAAAAAAAAGCGAATTTATAGCTTGGATTTTAGCACAAAAGAACCATCTTTGCTTGTTTATGCAAATTCTGATAGTTATTTCATTTGGGATTTAAAAAATAACTCTCTTAAACAACTTGCTCATAATCAACGATATCCTATGTCAGTTAGATTTAGCAAAGATGCTACAAGGATTGTATCTTGTGGTTATGAAGGAACTATAACAGTATGGAAAAACAATGGGGAACTAATAGGAGAATTTATTAAAAAAGATTCGGGTTTTAGTTTTATTTATGCTGATTTTAGCTCTGACAACCAATACATTGCTGCAATAACAACAGATGGAAGAATCGTATTAGTAAAAATGGAGAGTTTTTTGAAGCAAAATAGTCGAGTTCCAAAAAACAACAATAAAAAAACAGTCTCCGAAATTCAAGAATTTCATGAAATTCAAGAAAATCAGGGAGTGATTTATAAAATAAGTTTTAATCCCAGCCGTGAAAAAAATAATTTTTGGGTTTCTGGTGGTGATAGTAAAAGTTTGACCATATGGGAAATTAACAATAATAATGATAATAATATAGAAAAAATTGATATTAATAAATTAAATAATTTACTTGACAAAAATTGTAATTTTATGAGAGAATACATTAAAAACACTACAAAAATTGAAGAAACTAAAATCTTTTCAACTTTTTGTAAAACTCATTTATGATTTATTTGCAGGAGCAAATTTATGACTGATAGATCTGGAAACCCTGTAATATGCAGACAACAAGCATTCATAGGATTATTATTGTTGATCGTGATTAAGTCAAGCCACCTGAATGACGGTAATAGTCACTCACCAGAATCAACCGATTCTGATAGTTTATTATCTTTTCTCTCAAGAAGCAGAGAGGTAATAGAAAATTTTAATAAGGGAATAGAAACTAATATAGAAGAATTAATAAATCAATTGAGCTCTGTTACTACACAAATATTGATCACGGATTTAGCTAACCAGAAAAGTGCTGAAAGGGTCGATTAAATTGTATTAAACTCTCGTATTATTGTACAAAATCTTGAATTATTAGAGAGATGTTTCAATCAAGGAGAAATGGATACACCAAGAGTAAAAGAAGTTGAAAACCAACTTAAAATACAAATCAGTATATTGTTGAAAATATTGCTTTACTTACCTGATCAACTAAAACAATAAAGTTTTACGTTAATAACAGACATGGAAAAACAAGAGACTATTTATTGTCTGAAAAAGACAAATATTAACTTGCTCCTTTATTGGCCATCTTAACAACATTCTGTTAATCTAACCTAACCCTAACCCAAACTTAAGGTAGGTTTTGCCTCTCCCCCCTTGTCAAGAGTACCGTACAGTCGGACACTGGACTTGGGAAGACTATTGGCAGTTGAGAGGTAATTTTTTGTGAAACGAGTTTTAGCAATCATTCTCGGTGGCGGTGCGGGTAGCCGCCTGTATCCTTTAACCAAAGTGCGGGCCAAACCTGCGGTGCCCATTGCGGGGAAATATCGGTTAATCGATATCCCCATTAGTAACTGTATTAACTCCGAAATACTCAAAATCTACGTTTTAACCCAGTTTAACTCAGCATCCTTAAACCGTCATATTGCTCGCGCTTACAACTTCTCTGGCTTTGATGATAGCTTTACAGAAGTATTAGCCGCCCAACAAACCACCCAAAACCCGAATTGGTTCCAGGGTACAGCAGATGCGGTGCGTCAGTATTTGTGGCTGTTTAAAGAATGGGACGTTGACCAATATCTGATTTTATCCGGTGATCATCTCTACCGCATGGACTATCGAGAATTTGTCCAACGTCATTTAGACACGAATGCGGATATTACCCTTTCCGTATTACCCATTGATGAAAAACGAGCCTCTGATTTTGGGTTAATGAAACTGGATAACTCTGGGCGAGTGGTCAGTTTCAGCGAAAAACCCAAAGGGGACGCCCTGAAACAAATGCAGGTCGATACCTCCATGTTGGGTTTATCTCCTGAAAAAGCGAAAGAAAATCCTTATATTGCTTCTATGGGGATTTATGTCTTTAACAAAGATGTCTTGATTAAGCTATTAGATGAAAAGCCTCAAGAAACGGATTTTGGGAAAGAAGTAATTCCCAACGCATCCGAGGATTTCAACGTTCAAGCCTATTTGTTTAAAGACTATTGGGAAGATATTGGAACCATTGAGGCTTTTTATCATGCCAATATTGGTTTAACCCAACAACCTGAACCTTCCTTTAGTTTTTACGACGAAAAATCCCCGATTTATACCCGTTCTCGTTACTTACCCCCCACGAAAATCTTAGATTGTCACATTACTGAATCCATTGTTGCTGAGGGTTGTATTCTCAAAGAATGTCGGATTGATCATTCAGTTTTGGGATTACGTTCGCGTGTGGAAGCTGGATGTGTGATTGAAGAAACCCTGCTCATGGGTTCAGACTTTTATCAACCGTTCTCAGAACGTCAATCAGGTTTACAGGAAGGTGAAATCGCATTAGGGATTGGCTCTAATACCGTAATTCGGAAGGCGATTGTTGATAAAAATGCTCGCATTGGTCGCAATGTCAAAATTATCAATAAAGAGGATGTCCAAGAAGCGGAACGGGAAGATTTAGGATTTTATATCCGCAGTGGGATTATTGTGATCCTGAAAAATGCGGTAATTTGTGACAATACCGTTATTTAATGTTGGCATAAACAGAAAACTCAACAGATTGTAAGCAAAGGACTTCCCCTTCCCAGGAAGTCCTTTGTTGCCAAATTAAGTCTATAAAATTTCCTGATAGCAAAGGCGATGCTCTACAATCAAAACAGTTTTTTAGATGGCTTTATCCTGTTGTGTTAGCAACTTCTCCTTCTCAGTCCCTATTTGCTCTTGCTGAAACCTCGCCTTTACTGGGAAATATTGGGCTCGATATCCTGGTTTTGATCATCATGTTGATTCTATCCGCCCTGTTTTCTGGTTCTGAAACGGCGATTACCGCCCTCGATAATTTAAAACTGCGAGCTTTAATTAAAGAACAGGGCGACCCGAATGGAATGTATACCCTGGTTTTGGAAAAGCGTGCCCGATTTATCACAACGTTGTTAGTGGGAAACAACCTAGTTAATAATTTCTCAGCCATTCTCACCAGTAATTTATTTGCGATTTGGCTGGGTAATGCTGGAATTGGAATTGCTACGGCTGTTGTCACGTTTCTGGTACTAATTTTCGGAGAAATTACCCCCAAATCCTTTGCAATTAACAACATTTTACCGATTTTTAAAGCTATTGTTCGGCCGATTTATCTGTTGTCGATTGTTCTGTCTCCGGTAATTGTCCTATTAGAAACCATTACTCAAAGTATTATTCGTCTGTTTAGCCCCGGAGGTGTTCAGCAGGGATTATCGGTACAGGACTTACGGCTAATGATTGAAATTTTAGGCGGTCGGGGTCAGTTAGATTTGCAAAAACATCAACTTTTAAATAAAGCGTTGATGATGGATTATTTAATGGCGCGAGAAGTTGTTAAACCCCGGATTGAAATGCGAACAATTTCCCATCAGGCGACCTTACCCGAAGTGATTGAATTGTGTTTAGAAACAGGATATTCTCGAATTCCGGTTCAGGGAGAATCGAAAGATGAAATTGTTGGAATTGTTCATTTAAAACGGGCGTTACAATTAGCCCATACCCACGAGGAGGAACGCAACAGCATTTTGGTTACTGAAGCCATGAGTCCTCCGGTTTATGTTCCCGAAACCAAACGGGTGGGGGATTTGCTTAAGGAAATGCTACAACAGCGCCTACACCTGGCTATCGTGGTGGATGAATATGGGGGAACTGTTGGCTTAGTCACCTTAGAAGATATTTTGGAGGAGTTAGTCGGGGAAATTTACGATGAGAGCGATTTTCCTAGTCGCACCCAACGCCCCCGCAATACCTCCCGTCCAAACCGAACCCCCGAACAATCCCGCAGACCCCCTAGCCGTCAGCGTTCTGACCCACCTTCTACCTGATGGAAAAACTTTTTTTTCAAAACCCCTAGACATTTTCTGAGATTGTGCTACTATATAAAATTGTTGATTAAATGGGTCGATGCCCGAGCGGTTAATGGGGGCGGACTGTAAATCCGCTGGCTACGCCTACGCTGGTTCAAATCCAGCTCGGCCCACCTCTAAAATTAAGAATTAGGAACTATAAAGTCTTAATTTTTTGTTCTTAGTTTTTTTTGCCCGTGTAACTCAGTGGTAGAGTACCTCCTTGGTAAGGAGGAAGTCACGAGTTCAATCCTCGTCACGGGCTTTAGCTTAATCTTATTTCTCTATAATGATTGTTTGACAATAATGCGATCGCCTGATTTCACCTTAATATTAAATTGTGCTTTAATATAATCCATGACTACATCCATTAACAGAAATCCAGTATCAACTTGATTTTTTCCGGCTTTCATCACCTCATAACCATCCCCACCATTGACCATAAAACTATTGGTAACAACCCGATAACTTGCGGTTAAATTCAGAGGTTTTTCTAGTCCAGTTTGATCAATAATAGAAATAGAAAGCACACGAGAACCTACAGGTGCTTTTGGGTCATAAATAAACCGAAGTCCTGAGACTTGGGGAAATCTCCCTTCTCCTAATTCCACTTGACTCACGCCATGTTCTAAGGCTTGTTTAACTTGTTCTCCCGTTAAGTCTAATCGAGCAATCGTATTCCCAAAGGGAAGCACTTCTATAACTTGACTTACGCTAATATTTCCTACTGGAATACTAGAACGAATGGCTCCAGAATTTAGAATCGCAATTTGAGCCCCATCGGATCTTAATTTATTTAAGATGGCATCAGTAATTAAGTTTCCTAAATTAGTTTCTTGGGTGCGAACTTGCTCTCGACTTCCCTCTAATAAAACGGATGTTTTGCCAATAATCGTTTGACGTAAGATATCTAAAGGGGTTGAAAAAGCTTGTAATTGTTTAGAAAAACTGCCATCCGGTTGAATTTTATGGTCTATTGCATGGGGTAAACCTTCCCAAGATATTACCTCTCCTTTGGGGTTAAATTTAACTTTTAAATCCCCTAAATATTTCCCCCATTCCCAGTCTGTCACCACTAAAACAGTCTTTCCATTGGGTGTGTTGGTAACAACGGGATAGGGTTGTTTTGCATTCGGCATCGAACCCAACGGCGTATGGCTATGTCCGCCGATAATAATATCAACATCATCAACATTTTTTGCTAAATTGAAATCGGATTCAAACCCAATATGAGTTAAACCAATAATTTTATTAATCCCTTGTTGTTTTAATTCTCCGACCGCTTTCTTTGCGGATGCGATTGAATTGGTAAAGGTCACGCCTTCACCGGGACTTGAGAGGTTAGCGGTTTCTTCTGCGGTTAAACCAAAAATTCCGATTTTTTCCCCTTTAACTGATAAAATCACCCAAGGTTTAACTAAACCCTTTAAAGGCGAATTATCGGCTACTTCTATATTAGCAGAAACTAGAGGAAATTTCGCTTTTTTAATAAAATCAGCTAAAATAGCTTGTCCGCGATCAAATTCATGATTTCCCAGGGTTCCAGCTTGATAATTCATCTGATTATAAAAGGATAAATCTGCTTGACCTAAATATTGATTAAAATATAAGGTTCCTTGAAAAATATCACCCGCATCTAAAAGCAGTGTTTCGGTAGGATTTTCAGCTTTTAAACGATCAACTAAGGTTTTTCGTTGAGCAATTCCCCCCAGTTGCGTATCATTAGTTGTGATCGCGTCTAAATGAGCATGATGATCATTGGTGTGGAGAATTCTGAGGTTAAAGTCGCTCTCAAATAATCCTAAACTTTGGGAAGCGATCGCTAAAATTAACCCCGTCAGAAATAAACTTAAACCGAATTTTAATGTGCGTTTCATATCAGGAATTAGTAAGCAGTAATCAGTTTGTAGGGGCGGGTTCATCAAGATTTTAGTTAATTGATCAACATCTAGTAAAACCCGCCCGCACCCGGAATTAGTAATCAGTAATTTGTCTAAAAACCAGATTTCTTGAATTCCCATTTAAGCTAACTCTTGATCGGCTAGATTTTTGGGGAGTTCGGAGGGAGTAGATTGTTCCTGAACAACTTGAGGAACTTCATAATTAATATCACCAAATACAGAAATAAAATTTCCCCTTTCTGGGGTATCACTCACAACTGAAAATTGCTCAGGGTAAAGAATCACATTTTCATACTCAAATCCCGGTTCTCCAGTTTCACTTAAAATTGTTAGGTCAACAGCATACCCTTCTTTAGGACGTTCATAACATTCTATCACCGTTCCAATTGTGCCTTTAGGAATTAGGGATTTTCCAAAATCTGCGGGAATATCCACTAAGGTTTTAATGCGATCATAGGTTTGTGCTTTCATGATTCAGTCCTAAGCGGAAGTGAAACGAACAGTTGGGGGTTTCGAGTCTGTAATAGCTGTGACCTTTCCAATCTGTAAGGTTGAGTCTATCATAGCGGATCAGTTTGCATTCGTCTAATTGATTCAGAAATTGAGAAGAGAATTTCTATTAATTATCGGGTGAAGATGAAAATTCAATTAAGTCTAAATGTTGAGGATTTTGGAGTAAATATTGGGCGACTAAATAGCCAGAAATTGTCCAAGTTTGATAGAGTCTGGCTTGACGACCAATAATTTTTCCATCCTCATGATCATAATATTCCGGCCATTCATCATGGGCTAAATATTTTTCAGCAATAGCGATCGCATGATTAGCAATTGCCTCCTGACCCATTTTTACAGATGCGGCGGTTAATGACCACATTAAAACAGGCCAATTTCCGCCATTATGATACGACCAAGGCACATTTTTCGGGTCACATCCGGTAATAATTTCCCAATCTCGTCCGCTCACGGCTGGATAACAAATTTTCATCGGCATTTCTCCAATTAAACTTGACCATTGTTGCTCAATTAAGGTTAAAATTGCTTGAGATTGTTTCTGTGTGGTTAAACAACTAATAATTGATAATAAATTTCCCTGAGTAAAGAAGCGAAAATCGAGCCAACCGACTCCCAGATTTCCGACTAAATAGCCACCTTTGCGATCTAACCATCGTAATACCCAACCGGGAACCGTATTAGCATAAATATTAAATTTATTTAAGGCAGTTTCTCCAAATTCTTCAGTTTGATAGCGAAAAACTCGACGCAACAAACCCGGATCTAACCAATAGTGATGGCGAATATATTTAATTAATCGATGTAATCGATTTTCTAAATCTAAAATTTCAATATCTTCGGGATTTAATAATTCTAATCCAACTTTTAAAGCAATAACAAACAACGCTTGAATCTCAAGCGGATGACCGTAAACCCCCATGCGTCGATCAATCATAAATGCGCCTTCAGGAACTAACAGGGTTGGAGTCATATCAAAGCGTTTGGCTAAACATAACTCTAATAATAATTTAATTCCTCGTTGAAATTCAGGACGCTGGGCTATTTTTTCTTGGGGAACATTGGCTTGATCACAGGCTTTTTCATAAGCCTTTAATAAGAAAATCCACCATAATCCCGAATCAACGGGAGTCACCCGACCGATGGCGCGTTGACCAAAATCCGCTTTGATTTCCTGTTGATTAACGACTAAAAAACTAGCAGGCATTAACCCTTGTCCCGGTCTAACCCATTCTCCATTTTGGGGGTCTTGAGTCAGGAGAGATTGGCGCACCTCTGCAAATAATCCTTCCCCAGGAATAGGATTTTCCCAATCTAATTGTAAACCTAAAGTTACTTCTAAAAAGTTTTTAACAATGTCTCGTTTTCCCTGCATTAAAAAAGCCAACCCACAGGGAAAGAAATCTCGGATAAAACATTCATTATAATTGAGTTGTTCTTCCAATAATACCTTTTCCGTGGCGGCAACGGTTCCGACGGGTTTACCGTTATAAAATCGAATAGATGCTTGAAGACAAGCTTCAGCTTCTGCAATTAAACTATGATTCATGGGGGACAATAGATTAAAATTAAGACTGATCCTATTTTATCAAAAAATGATAATCTTTTACCGCAATTAATCATAAAGAAATTCCAAAATTTGCAATAAAGAGGAAAGTGTACTTAGCAAAAATGGAGATTAGCAGAAATTAACAATAATTTTAAAGATATCATGATAAAATCAAAAGCTAAGAGGTTGTTTTGATAAAATAGGACATCTGTTCTATAGCGAGTCTAAATGGATTGTAGACTCATAATAATCAAGATTATTAATCCTAAAAAATAACCCAATATCTTTGTAGGGGCGAGGCGCGCTCATTGGTGTTAACTTAAGCCGAAAACCCGTGATTACAACTAAGATTAGATCCCCCTAAATCCCCCTTAAAAAGGGGGACTTGGATCTCCTGTCCCCTCGCTTGTTAAGGGGGTTAGGGGGGATCATTGACTTGGGAGCAGATAGCGCGTGAATTCTGGTTTGATCGTCTACTTTTAGCGTTAAGTTGACACAAATGGGCGCGCTTCGCCCCTACGATGAATTGGATTTTGAGTCTGATGTACAACTGATTTAGACTTGCTATACTGCTAGGATGACAGTTTGAAGTCAATCAATTAGAGAATAATATTTTTGATTAAAGATTAAAAATGCTCACTCAATATCAAGTCGGTGGTAGTTTACATAATAATGACCCAACCTATGTGGTACGTTCCAGTGACCACGAACTTTATAATGCTCTAAAAGCGGGAGAATTTTGCTATGTGTTTAATTCCCGACAAATGGGCAAATCCTCCTTATTAGTTAGAACTAAACATCAACTTGAAACGGAAGGATATTGTTGTACAGTTGTCGATATGACCCGCATTGGAAGTCAAGATACCACTCTGTTACAATGGTATAAAGGGATTGTGGTCGATTTATTAAGGGGTTTTGGATGTTTTGGTAAACTCAATTTTAAAGCCTGGTGGAATGAACAAGAGGGAATTTCTTTATTACAAAAATTAAGTGAACTTTTAGAAATTTTATTAGTTGAGCAATTTCCCGAACAGAATCTCTGTATTTTTATTGATGAAATTGATAGTATTCTCAGTCTTAATTTTTCCATTGATGACTTTTTTGCTTTAATTCGGTATTGCTATAATCAACGAGCCGTTAATCCCATATATCAACGTTTAACCTTTGCCTTATTTGGTGTAGCGACTCCCTCAGATTTAATTCAAGATAAAACCCGCACTCCTTTTAATATTGGCACTGCCATTAATTTAACCGGGTTTACCTTAGCAGAAGCTACCCCATTGGCTCAAGGATTAATTGAAGTTTTTGAACAGCCTGAAGTCATTCTTCAAGAAGTTTTGAATTGGACAAATGGGCAACCTTTTTTAACCCAGAAATTATTAAAATTAGTGGTATTAAATCAGCCCCCCAAAACGGATGTAATTGTTCACAATAGTCCTAGCCTCTGGATTAAAAAAATTGTGCGATCGCAAATTATTGAAAAATGGGAATCTCAGGACGAACCCGAACATTTACGAACGATCCGAGATCGGTTGCTTCATAACTCAAAGCAGACCGGAAGATTATTAGGAATTTACCAAACAATTCTACAAGAAATGGAAATAAAAACGAATGATAGCCCCGAACAAATTGAACTCCTCTTATCCGGTTTAGTCATCAAAAATCAGGGATTTTTAAAAGTCAGAAACTTAATTTATCAAGAAGTCTTTAATTTAGAGTGGGTACAAGAACAATTAGCCAAACTGCGCCCCTATTCCCAGACCTTTGATGCTTGGATTGCATCGGGTCAACAGGATGAATCTCGTTTATTAAGAGGACAAGCGTTAAAAGATGCTCAACGTTGGGTACAGGGAAAAAATTTAAGCGATTTAGATTATAATTTTCTCAGTGTATCTCAGGAGATTGACCGCCAAGAAATTCAACAAAAATTAGAATTAGAAAGAGCAAAAGCCATCGAATTGCAATTAATTGAAGAACACAAACGCTTGCAGCAGGAAAAACAAATAGCCCGATTACAACGATTATTTTTAGGGGCTATTAGTATCGCCTTCCTGATTTCTTCTGGTTTAGGATTATTGGCATTTAAACAATACAGAGAAGCCCGGATTAGCGAAATTAAAGCCTTAACTTATGCTTCGGAAGGCTTGCTAACCTCAAATCGTCAATTAGACGCCATGATCGCCGCGATTAAAGCTAAACGCCAATTAGAAAGTTTAGGAAATGTTAATAGCGAAATAACCCAAAATGTCGAAATGGTATTAAATAAAGCGGTCTATGGTAGCTATGAATTTAACCGTTTAAGCGGACACAAAGGCAGTGTACCAGCTGTTGATATCAGTCCAGATCATCAGTTGATTGCTACAGGAGGTGAAGATAAAACCGTTAGAATTTGGAAACCCGATGGAACACTTCTCCATATCTTAAAACATACAGGAACTATCTGGCGAGTTGTATTTAGTCCTGACAGTCGCTTGCTGGTTTCTAGTAGTGTAGATGGAACTGTCAAACTTTGGCGAGTTGACGGTACATTAATCAAAAGTTTTCAGGCACATCAAGGGCCCGCTTGGGGAGTTGCTTTTAGTCCCAATGGTAAACTCATTGCTTCATCAGGTGGAGATGCAAAGGTGAAATTGTGGACGATTGATGGCAGACTTTTAAAAACATTTATCGGTCATAAAAATATTGTTCAAAATATTGCTTTTAGTCCAGATGGCAAAATTATTGCTTCCGCAGGAGGGGATAGTACAATTAAACTCTGGAACCTTGACGGAAAATTGCTGAAAACCCTACAAGGACACCAAAATGCTATCTGGAATCTAACATTTTGTCCGTCTACAAATTTACTGGCATCTGTGAGTGAGGATAACAGTGCCAAAATTTGGAAACTAGATGGTACTTTAGTCACAACAATTCAAAACGATTTGATTTTTCGAGGCATTCATTGTCAGGGTAAATACATTGCCACAGTTCAAGAGGATAATACTATCAAAAAATGGAAATTTGACGGCACATTAATTGAAGAATTAAAAGGACTTAATAGTGTTGTTAGATACATGAAAATTAGGTCAGATGGTTTGATGGAAGTGGCGGCTAACGATCAGGGTATGATTAAACTCTGGAAACTCAATAACTCTTTATTAAAATCACTTGTCGGTCATCACAAGTCGATTTGGGAAGTGGCAACGAGCAGGGATGGTAAACTGATTGCGTCGATGAGTGACGATCAAACTCTCAAATTATGGCAGTCTGATGGCACACTTTGGCAAACTATTGAAGGCAAAGGAATTATTTTTCGGACAGCAGTTTTTAGTCCAGATAGTAAGATATTGGTGACAGGCGGCTTGAATAAAATTGTACAACTTTGGGATTTGACTAATCCTCAAACATCACAGATAAAACTATTAAAAACTTTGGTTGGACATGAATCACCTATTAATGCTGTGGCGATTAGTCCTGATGGTAAAATCATCGCCTCTGGAGATAATAAAACTATTAAAATCTGGAATATTGACGGGAAATTGCTGCACAGCTTTAAAGCTCATAATGAAATTATCTGGAAGTTAGCCTTTAGTTCTGACGGTAAATTACTCGCTTCGGCTAGTGCCGATCGCACGGCTAAAATTTGGAAACCCGATGGTAAATTAGTGGCAACACTTCCTCACAATAGTTCAGTTTGGGGAATAGCTTTTAATCCTCAAGGGAATTTCATTGTTACATCGAGTCGAGAGGATAGCCTGAAATTTTGGCAGTTAGATGGCAAATTATTAAGAAGTATCCCCGGTCAAGGTAAAGGTTTTGACCGACTGGCAATCAGTCCTGATGGTCAAACAATTGCCACTGCGGGAGTTGATACTAATGTAAAGTTATGGAGTGCCACCGGAGAATTATTGGCGACTTTACCTGAACATAAAGGGATGGTTATGAGTGTTGCTTTTACTGCTGATGGTAACTTCTTGGTTTCTGGGGGAGATCCTGGCTCATTAATTATCTGGAATTTAAAGAATATTCGCGCTCTTAATAATCTTAATTATGCTTGTAATTGGGTCAAAGATTATTTACGAACTAATATTGAAGTTGAGGAAAGCGATCGCTCTTTATGTCGTTAAATTAAATTAAGAATATAAAATCCCATAATGCTAAGTCAATATCAAGTCGGCGGTAGTTTACATAATAATGATCCTACTTATGTGGTTCGTTCCTGTGACCACCAACTGTATAACGCCTTAAAAGCGGGAGAATTTTGCTATGTGTTTAATTCCCGACAAATGGGCAAATCCTCCTTATTAGTTAGAACCAAACATCAACTCGAAGCCGAAGGATATTGTTGTGCTGTTATTGATCTAACTCAAATTGGCAGCCAAGATACCACGCCGCTACAATGGTATAAAGGAATTGTCGTAGATTTATTACGAGGATTTGGATGTTTTGCTAAATTCAATTTTAAAATTTGGTGGCAAGAACAAGAGGGAATTTCTTTATTACAAAAATTAAGTGAACTTTTAGAAATTTTATTAATTGAGCAATTTCCTGAACAAAATCTCTGTATTTTTATTGATGAAATTGATAGTATTCTCAGTTTAAACTTTCCCATAGATGACTTTTTTGCTTTAATTCGGTATTGCTATAATCAACGGGCCGTTAATCCCGAATATCAACGTTTAACCTTTGCCTTATTTGGTGTAGTGACTCCCTCGGATTTAATCGCTGATAAAACCCGCACCCCGTTTAATATTGGCACAGCCATTGATTTAACCGGGTTTACCCTAGCAGAAGTTGCCCCTTTAGCGCAAGGATTAATCGAATTTTTTGAATACCCTGAAGTCATTCTGCCAGAAGTTTTAAATTGGACAAACGGGCAACCTTTTTTAACCCAGAAATTATTAAAATTAGTCGTATTAAATCAGCCTCCAAAAATAGATATAATTGCTCACAATAGTCCTAGCCTCTGGATTGAAAAAATCGTGCGATCGCAAATTATTGAAAAATGGGAATCTCAAGATGAGCCCGAACATTTAAGAACCATCCGCGATCGCCTACTTTACAACCCCCAATTCACCGGAAGATTGTTAGGAATTTACCAAAAGATTCTACAAGGAATTAAAATAGATATAGAGGATAATGTCGAACAAATTGAACTGCTTTTGTCCGGTTTAATTATCAAAAATCAGGGATTTTTAAAAGTCAGAAACTTAATTTATCAAGAAGTATTTAATTTGGTTTGGGTACAAGAGCAATTAGCTAAACTGCGTCCCTATTCCCAAACCTTTGAGGCTTGGATTACTTCTGATCAACAGGATGAATCTCGTTTATTAAGAGGACGGGCGTTAAAAGATGCTCAACAGTGGGCGCAGGGAAAAAGTTTAAGTGATTTAGATTATCAGTTTCTCAGTTCCTCTCAGGAGATTGACCGCAAAGAAAGCCAACAAAATTTAGAAGCAGAACGATCTAAAGCGATTGAAGCAAAATTTATTGAACAAGAAAAACGCTTACAACAGGAACAAAAAACTGCTCGATTACAACGATTATTCTTAGGGGCTATTAGTATTGCTTTTCTGATCTCTTCTAGCCTAGGATTCTTTGCTTTTAGACAATATAAAGAAGCCCGAATGAGTGAAATTAAAGCCTTAACTTCCTCCTCAGAAGGGTTATTTTCTTCAAATCGTCAATTAGATGCGATGATTGAAGCAATTAAAGCCAAACGCAGATTAGAAAGTTTAGGAGGTGTAGATCAACAAACCAGGGAAAAGGTAGAAAAAGCCTTGAAACAAACGGTTTATAATAACAATGAATTTAACCGTTTGATCGGTCATCATAGTCCCGTGCTGAGTGTTATGATTAGTCCTGATGATCAATTAATTGCCACCGGAAGTGCAGATAAAACCGTTAAAATTTGGCAACGAGATGGCAAGTTACTGCAAACCTTAAAACATCCCTCCACAGTGTCTGACATTGCTTTCAGTCCTGACAGTCGCCTGATTGTTTCAGGAAGTTTCGATGGGAGTATGAAACTTTGGCGGGCTGATGGCACTTTGGTCAGAACAATTCAGGCACATCAAAGCATGATTCGGGGAGTTGCTTTTAGTCCTGATGGTCAGTTAATGGCTTCAGCCAGTGCGGATAAAACGGTAAAATTATGGCGAATTGATGGTACATTGTGGAAAACATTAATCGGGCATCAACTATCAGTTTTGATGGTCGCTTTTAGCCCTGATGGTCAGATGATTGCTTCCGGCGGATTAGATCGGACAATTAAACTTTGGAGTGGGGATGGCAGGTTGCTGAAAACCCTAAAAGGACATCAGAATGGTGTTTTTGATCTGACATTTTGTTCTCAATCAAATTTACTGGTTTCAGTGAGTAGCGATCGCACGGCTAAAATCTGGAAAATAGACGGGACTTTAATCAGAACAATTCCTACTAATGAAGCTATTTTAGGGGTTGATTGTCGGGGTGAATATATTGCTACGAGTGGCAAAGATGATCGAGCTAAAATTTGGAAAATAGATGGAACTTTTGTTAGAGATTTAAAGCAGCATCTAACTACTGTTCGAGATGTGGCACTGAGTTCTGATGGTTTGATGGCAGCTTCTGCTAGTGATGATGGCACAGTGAAACTCTGGCAACATAATAAAGATTTGGTGAAACCCCTTTACGGTCATCAGGATGCAATTTGGCAAATCGCAACCAGTCCAGATGGGAAATGGATCGCCAGTGTCAGTGAGGATGACACCCTGAAATTATGGTATTCTGATGGCAGACTGCGGCAAACTCTCAAACAACCAGAGTCTAGTTTTCGCAGTGTTAGGTTCAGTCCAAATAGTCGAATGATCCTGACTGTAAATACTAAGGGTCTGGTTCAGTTTTGGGATTTAGAAGATCAGAATCAATCGCCGATCAAACTATTACAAACCTTGACCGGACATCAGGCTGCTATTTATGCTGTGGCGATCGCTCCTGATGGTAAAAAGATTGCTTCGGGGGGTGAGGATAAAACCATCAAAATCTGGAATTTAGAAGGCAAATTATTACACAATATTAGGGCTCACCAGGAGCGAATTTGGCAATTAACTTTTAGTCAGGATGGTCAACTTTTAGCCTCAGCCAGCCAAGATGGTACAGTCAAACTTTGGAAACCCGATGGTAAACCCGTAAAAACGCTTACAGTTCAGAAAAGTGGGGTTTTGGGACTTGCTTTTAGTCCTAATGGGAATTCGATTATTACTGCTAGTTTGGATGATACCCTTAAAATTTGGAAAATAGATGGAACCTTACTCAAAACAATTCAGGTACAGAGTCAGGGTTTAATGCAGGTTGCTATTAGTCCTGATAGTCAAATAATTGCCACGGGTGCAATTGATAATCAGGTGAGATTATGGAATTTAAACGGAGAGTTGCTGAATACTTTACCGGGACATCGAGGAACAGTGGGTAATGTTTCGTTTACTGGGGATGGTAAATTCTTAGTTTCTGGAGGAGATGATGGTAATCTGATGTTATGGAATTTAAACAAAATTAAAACCTTAAATGAATTAGATTATGCTTGTAATTGGGTAAAGGATTATTTACAAACTAATATTGAAGTTGAGGACAGCGATCGGCCTAACAGCACGCTGTGCCATCGCTCTTTATGTGATTAAATCAAAACCCGATAGGATTTTCATCTCAATTTTTGTTCAAAAAATTATGTTTTTATCTATCAAGACCAGTTTCGCTGTTTTAACCGTTTCCAATGTGCTTTTTTTAAATTAAGTAATAACTGTCGCATTTGTTCAAGATTAACAGGCTTTCCGCCATATCGCCAACGCATATAGGTTTGAAAAATTTCATCAATCACTTCCGCTTCCGCAATGGGATGATATTGCTGTAACCAAGCCGCATATTCTAACGGAGTTTGGGCGGGGTGTTTCGGATAACCTTTACTGGCTAAAACGGCTAAGAGTTGTTGATAGATACTTTCTTCAGGAGGCAATTTTGCCAACCAACGACGATAGCGCCAACCCCGCCAAATATCCCAACTTAACCATCCTAAAAAGGCAATAATAGTTATGATAATTAATCCACTAAAAATTCCTAACCATCCCTGACTAAATAAACTAAAAAACCCAGTAATAGCTTGAAATAACCATAAAATTAAAACGCCTAAAATTGCTTGTAAGCCATTTGCTACTGGAGAAGGTAACCAACCCGCAACCCAATTCCAAAACGCTTTTAATATACTAAAAGTTTGATCTTCTTCAATAGAAGGAGGTATTAAATCCATCCCCGGAATCGGATTAAACGCAAACCAACCATATTCGGGGAAATATACCTCCGTCATCGCAAAAGCATCGGTATTTTTAACAACATATAACCCTGTAAACGGATTAAATTCTCCTGAGTTAAACCCCGCCACCAGTCGCGCCGGAATTCCAATAGAACGTAACATCATTGTTAAAACAGTTGAAAAATGATCGGGGTAGCCTCCGGTTATTTTTTCTCCTGGGGGACTATCTTGATAACCGAAAAGAAAGGCTTCAACTAAATCTTCATTTTTGCGTAAAAAGGGCGGTTCTTTTTGCAGTTTATAATTGGGGTTTTGCTTTAAATATTGCGCTAAATATAAAACTTTTTCATAAGTTGAATTTAAAGGTTTCTTATTTGTAGAAACTTGATTCACACTGGCTAAAATTTCTTCCGTCTTTTTCCTGACTTTCTCCTGAATTGGATCAGGAACTTGTAAATAATATTTTTTAATATTTTCTGGATACTTTGTTGACGCTTGTTGTAATTGGTTACGATTACGATAGGGAACTTGAGAAATCACGGTGTAGGTCATTCCTTCTCGAAGTTCTAAAGGCGATCGCAAATTACCATCGGGATCAATGGCAATTTCCTCCGTCGGAAAATAGATTTCCTTCGCCTTATCCATCGCCGGAATTAAACTTGGAAGTTG
Organism: Planktothrix serta PCC 8927; assembly: GCF_900010725.2. Lineage (NCBI taxonomy): Bacteria > Bacillati > Cyanobacteriota > Cyanophyceae > Oscillatoriales > Microcoleaceae > Planktothrix > Planktothrix serta. The sequence continues at coordinate 131,982 of NZ_LR734869.1, forward strand.
TTGAAGTACGGTATAACTCTGAACCACTTCTTGGGTTTTCGCCTGACTAATTAACGGAAATAAATTAAACTGATACGACCAAATTGAACGTCTTAAGGTCAGAGTTCTATTATTTCGAGAAATTTCCCAACCTTGACCCGTATACTGATCAAAAGCCACCACTCGCCAAAATCCCCTGGCTTGCGATCGCACCCTTAACACATCTTGAGGCTTTAATTCTCCGCGTAAATTCTGATTAATTTTTGTATTAAACCCATAATAAAAGGTATCATTCAGCGTTCCCGCTCCCGTCTCCTGATTTAATCCACTTTCACCGCTACCCGAATTATTATTATTTTTACCCGAAGACACATAACCCGGATTTAAAACTTGTCGGCCATCAAATTGTCCGGGTGGCATTTTAATCGGAGAACTCACCGGAAACGTTCTTAACTGATAGCCGGGAAACCGAGGAAGAGCCACAAAAATCATTAATCCCAAGGAAACAACCACTAAAAAAATAATCCCGACTAACTTAAAATTTACCCCGCTTCCCGGTTGCCCTGTGTTCGTTTTTTTAAACTGAAATTGAATATCTCCCAACCCTAAACGAGAGCGATAATCTAAAATTAACGTCGGTAAAGCTAAAGCCAAAAATACTAACACCACAGGCCCAAACGCCAAGGTTTGACTGAGAGTTCCCGCTACTCCCATTAAAATTAATCCAATCACCATCGAATACCCCAAATCCTGACGACGGGGTAAATCAAAACTATGTAAAACCTGTAATTCAATTAATAATCTTGCCAACGCTAACCGCGTATCATTCATTTCTCCAAATAGTCGCCCAAAAAACGCAGCGAGGGCAACTAACATTCCAATGGCAATACAAAATTTAATAGGCACATTCCGATGGCGACGACGAAACCAACTCCAGGTTGCTCCCAAGATGCTGACAGGAATTGCCCATAAATTTAGGGGTTCCTCAATGGCAACATCCGTTGCCACAATCCCTGCAATCACTAATAATTGCACCAACACCCGCAGCCACAGTGAATCTTCCGGTACTGGCTTTGGTGCTGCTTCAATTCGTCGCCATAATTGACTTAGATAAGGGATCTCGGTTGTCATCGTTTAGGCTGAAATTGGCTTAGAGTTGAAAGCTAATACTTTAACTTAATCTTACCTGAATTTCCAGCCAAAATTGAATATCTAGGGGATTTTATTCTGCAATCAGTTGGGGACAAATTGCAAAACAGAGAGGATTTTGGTCGTTACTATGTAATAAAACATGAAGTCGATAAATTTGGTTGGGTTCCGGGTCTATCAATTCCAGTTTTAAATATCCGGGGGACTCCCGTTGTGCTGAGGCTGATCTCTGGTCGCCCAACAGTTGTAACCGTCCGCCATCAGGAAGTTGACCCAAAATTTTCAAAGTGGCTCCATATTCAGTTTGAACATATTCCACATCAACCGTAAATAACCCCAAGGTTGTTAACCATTCTTGATGAACGGTTGATTGATTCAAACCACAATTTAGAGTTAAAGTATTCAGAATTTCCTGAGCCGCTAACAATAACAACACCATTTGTTGTTCAGGAGTAGCCGTTTCATAACCGGGCTGGGACTCTGTTAAATCCAAAGATCCGCGTAACGAACCTCGAATCACTAAACTTGCTAATTCATTCAACGGTTGTGATTCATTGGGAAACAAAGTTTCCACAGACTGAACTAATTTAGCCCCCTCTCGTAAACCCGATTGCAGCATCTTTTGACAGGGTGCAAGTAACTGAGCAAAAACCCCTTCGGGTAGAGGAATTGACCATCTCAATTGTTGTCGATGAGCCATCCAAAGATGAGGAATAGGAACTTGTTCTTCCTCAAATGCGTCTGGATATTCATTACGCAAGTCAGTTCCGACGGGTTCCCACGGAAACAAGGGTGGGTTCAGTTGGATCTTGGCTTTGAGTCTTTCTCTTAACACGGTCTCAAATCGGTTTTTCACAATCGGTATATCTCCCAGTGTGAATCGTTGACTGTTGGGGTGGAAAACCTCCGCGTCAGAATCGAGGGGATCGAATTCATCCGCCTCTAAGTTTTCCACCTCAGAAGTCTCATCAGGCTGTATTGGGGTGTTTAATCCCTCCTCAGCCTCATGAGATGAAGATATTGTTGGCTGTTGCAACAACCAGTCAAAGAATCGGCGTTCACAACCTTGATTATCTTGGTTTGTTTCGTTATTCATCAGTGGATGCCCCGACTCCGGATACTGAACGATTCCTGATTTCCCAAGCCAATTCTAACAACTTAAACCAACGTTTTTGAATTTGAGCCGCTTTGCAATTTAAAATTTTTGCAACTTCCGCATCAGATAATCCCTGTTGTTTTAACTTTAACAAACTCTGTTCTTCTGAGCCGATTTGATCTAAGAATTCTTGCCATTGATGCGGCAATAACCCTAAATCTCGTTCTAAATCTGCTTCTAACCATTGGTGAACTAATTCCCAACGATGTCCTAAAGCAAATCGAAGCAGATGATACTTAAATCGTTGCTGTAAATAATCACGCTGACGAGGAGTTAACCCTAGAATTTCCTCAATTTCACGAGTCGGTAAATCCTGCAACCGCAAGGCAAAATAGTCTGCACAATCTTGTTGTTTGTGTTCTTCCAAATAAGCCATCAGTTCCTCAACTACCGTTTGACGGAGAGAGTCGGACTCTGATTCGTTGGACTCTGTTACCATTGCGCTTCGGACTTGGCCGAGTGAGGAATCATTCCAAGTGGTATCTGATTCACCCCCCCCACCCTCAGCGGCTTGTTCTAAATCAACAAAACTTTCCTTGGGCTGTTGTTGAGAGAAGGTTTGCGCTCGTAATATAATCAATTGTTGACTCCGACCTCGGGCTAAAGGAATTCGCCGTTTACCGTAGCGTTCCGTAAATGCCATATATTCCGCAAGTTCCAATAATGTCCGAGGACGGTAGGTGGCAGCTAACTGCGCTTCTTTGCGAAAGGCATTCAGGGTTTCTAAATAAAAGGCTTGTAAAAAATCCTTAATTAATTCCAATCGAGCTTGGTAACTCGACTGCACTTGAGGAGGAGTAATATATCGATAAACAATCGCGCTCAAGGTACTATGTAATTCCAAAGATCCGGCGTTTTGACCTAGCTGATAATATTGAATACATTGCTGTAAACGATGTTGAGCTAAAGTCATCGCCCAAGTTTCTACATCCCCGGAATCTTGAATCCGTTTGCTTTCTGTACAGATACGAGTGGCTTCTTCGGTAATTCGTTCTGCAACATCCCGACAATTCTGTTCAGAAGCACGAGTGGATTGATTCAGTTCTCTCAATAGCCTTTGGAAAATTGTTTCGTTCTGGCAGATTTCCCCCATGATGTCTAGTTACCACAATGACCCTAACACACTGATTCCAGAATCCGCCTTGGATTTCCGGATGGTTTAATATAGTGGAACAGGCATCTTGCCTGTTAATGTTAAGTGGGAGATGTAGGAAACAATACAGCCAACAGCCAACAGTCAACACTTATGAATTTAGATCAACAAATTCAAACCTTAATTGATAATGCCCCTCAAGATGGAACAACTCCCCAGGTTGTTGAAGCGATCGCACCTGCGTTAAAAATATTAGCAGAACAATTGCAACATCCAGAATATTATATTTTACAAACCTTAGATCAAAGTTGGGTAGTTCAGCCGTTTATTAATGTCGATCAACCGCAAATCAAGAAAAGAGTAATTTATGCGTTTTCTAATTTAGAAGATGCTTTGAGTTATGCAAATCCTGATTCAAGTTCTCAAGTTTTAGCGATTCCTTTACCCGTTACTCATATTTTATTTCAAATGGTTGTCCTAGAAATGCCCGATAGTTTATGTTTCTTTGAAACCCCCAATAATTTTCAATCCGCCACCGAAATTAAACGCAGTGAAATTCAAGAATTAATCCAGGTTTATTTAAAAGACTATCAACAACGTCGTCAGTCTAAATCCCGTAAAATTCCCCCGAATATTGCTTAAGACAGTTATCAGTTATCAGTTATCAGTGGAAAATGGGCAACAGCCAACCGTCAACCGTCAACAGTCAACTGTCAACCCACCTTAATAAAGCCGACTCAAAACATAATCTGCTAAACCGATTAAGGCTTGTCGAGATTCACAGGCTTGAAAAGGTTCGAGGTATTTTACAGCAACTTGTGCATGATAGGACGCTAATTCCCTAGAACGTTGAATACCTGAACTATCTTTAATTAAGGTTAAAGCTTGTTCTAAATCTCCTTCTTGAGCAAATTCTCGCTCGATTAAAGTTTCCAAATAGGGTTTTTCTTCTAAAGCATAGAGTGTGGGTGCTGTTAAATTTCCACTTTTGAGATCAGATGCTGCTGGTTTTCCTAATTCCTCCGTTAACCCGGTAAAATCCAAAATATCATCGACAATTTGAAAAGCTAAACCAATATGGCGACCATAGTTGTATAAATCTTCTGCGTGTTCTGTAGAAACCTCACTCAAAACACCCGCAGCTTTGGAACTATTGGCAATCAAAGAAGCGGTTTTATAATAACTTTTTTCTAAGTACGCTTCAATTGATAATCCTGTATCAAATCGATTAAGACCCTGTTGAATTTCTCCCTCCGCTAAATCCATAATCACTTGGGAAAGTAATTTCACCACTTCCAAGTTATCCAAATTGGCTAAATACCAAGAAGATTGAGCAAATAGAAAATCTCCAGCTAATACGGCAATTCGGTTATTAAATAAGTTATGAACCGTTGGCACTCCTCGACGCATTTCAGCATCGTCCACCACATCATCATGGACGAGACTGGCTGTATGGATCATTTCGGTGATTTCGGCCAACCTCCGATGCTTGAGGGTAATATTTTGATCCGGCATTGTCGTCCGGGAAATCAACAGGACAATCGCAGGACGTACCCGTTTCCCTTTGACACTAAACAGGTGTTCTGCGGCTGCATACAAAATAGGATGTCGTGCACCGACAAGCTGTTTTAAGTTATCGGTCAACTGCCGCAGGTCTGCTTCAACTGGCGAAAATAGAAGAGTTTGCGATGTCATGGATTAGCCAACTCAGGCGTTGAGTTAACAAAATTTTACATATTATAGTCTGATTTTAATCTGTTTCGGTTCAGGGGATCGGATTTAAGTTGAAATCGGAGTCAGAAGATGCCGGAGAATACCGATTGTAGTCTAGCAATTGTGGGTTTAACCAATCATCCCCGAACCCCTGAGAGGGTTCACTTCTGGTTGTTGGCTAACCCCTGGCTCTGGCCCTGTTCCCCCTAGCCGATGAGCGGATAAAATTCTGAAAAAATTTTCTGCAAAATGCTCCAGTTTTCTAATTTTTATGTTATCTTTAGAATAAGAGTTTAAATAATTCTATACATTAAGGGCAACGGGTCTAGCGATGGGATTAAGGATAATCTATCGTCACCTGATTGATCCATTGGCTTCAGAATAGCCGTTAGAACTGTTTAAATAGTTCGTAAGCATATTCCGGTCGGTGGACTTATCCATAACATCGGTTAGAGGAGTCTCTATTTAGGGTTTTCTGGGAAATCCCTAGGTTATTGTATAGGGAATCCTCTGCCCAGGTTGAGTGTGAGCAATATTTCCTGGGGATGAAAAGTTCCCGTAGAAATTTTTAGTTAGGGGTCACAAAAGCTAGACCTTGGCTTCGCGTGTTGACCTAATGTAATGGGTTTTAAACTCCTGTTTGCTGCTCCTCCTAATTCTTGTGGCTGGCTCCTATGTTTTATAACGATATGCCTTTAATCATCCCGCTTTTGGCAACGGGCTATGTTTTAACGATTTATCTGCTCTTAGCCCTCGCTAAGTATACAACAAATATCTCTCGATGGCGCTCTTAAATCAGTCATTAGTGAAAGAGTTAAGAGTTAATAGTTAAGAGTCAATCGTTAATCTGACGACTAACGACTGACGATTGATTACTGGTAAGGGCGGGGTTACTCCGCCCCTACGACTGATTAGTGATTACTGGATTAGCAGGTTCTAGGATGGGTAAGGTAGTGGCTTCTACTGTGGGAGTGAACCCTAACCACTGAACTGAAATAGAAGCAAACTGTTGAGGGCAACCACTAACACAAAACCGAGTGGGTTTGGGGGAGTGGGTATTCCGCAGTCCTAACAGTTCTAATTCTTGAGCAGCAGCTTTGACTAAAGAGACGGCCGGGTCAACCAGTTGAACGTGAGCCGGAAGAATAGAACGCAATACAGGGGCTAAATGGGGATAATGAGTACAGCCATAAATTAGGGTATCAATTTGCTGTTGAATTAAAGGGGTTAAATAGTCCCGTGCCACTTGATAGGTATAAGGATCATGAATCCGGTTTTGTTCAATTAAGGGAACAAATTCTGGACACCCCACTTGCCAGACTTGAACGGAAGGATCGGTTTCTTGAATGGCGTGACGGTAGGCATTACTGGCGGCCGTTGCGGGGGTGGCAATCACCCCAATGCGTTTCCCTTGTCGCACGGCGGCTTGAGCACCGGGAAGAATTAATCCCAGGATGGGGATATCAAATTCATCTTGAACGGTTTCTAAGGCTAGGGCGGAACTGGTGTTACAGGCCATGAGAATCATTTTGGCATCCTGTTGCATCGCCCAAAGAATAATCGGACGGACAAACTGCAAGATTTCCTCTCGTGAGCGGGTTCCATAAGGCAACCGCGCCGTATCTCCAAAATAAAGAACGGATTCATTGGGGAGTTGACGGTAGAGTTCCCTTAAAACCGTTAATCCTCCGACACCACTATCAAATATTGCGATTCTTTTTTGTCGATTGTCCGTTGTCATGGGTTAAAAATCAGTCTTTGATTGTCTGTTATCGGTGGTGAATAGGTCTGTTGTCAAGTCTGTTGGTTGTTGAACCAATGCAACAAGCAATAGCGAAGGAATAATTTCTTCCCGTTATTCCCCTTTTCTTCCTTGTCTGTGTGAACGCCGGAAATCGGATTTCTAAGTTTTTCACAGAAAGAGTTGCAAGTTGAAGTCATTATGAGTATGATATAGAAAGACAAGGAAAAGGAGGAGCAACTTAATGCAGGTTCAAGATATTCCTCTCAAGCAGATTCGCCGTCCTCTCCCTCGTGGAACAGACCCCATTAAGGTAGAAACCTTAATGAAATCCATTCAAGAGATTGGCTTGCAAGAGCCGATTGAGGTTTTAGAAGTGGATGGACAATATTATGGGTTTTCGGGATGTCATCGCTATGAAGCTTGTACAAAATTAGGCTTAGAAACCATTCGCTGTAATGTGCGAAAAGCACCTCGTTCTGTTTTGCAAAAGCATCTAGCTTAAGATAGATTTAGAAGAGTTTGAAATTCGATACACTATTATCAATCTCTTCTATATTTGTAAGGTTTCGATTCATTCTATAAAATTGCTCAAGGAGTATTCTCAATCATGGTAGCAACTAACTCAAAACAACGTCTTTATCCGACTCGAATTGATTTACCGGAAACAACTCGCACTGGAGTGATTGAGATTCTCAACCACAGTTTGGCGACAACATTAGATTTAAAAACTCAGGTCAAACAAGCTCATTGGAATGTCAAAGGGATTAATTTTTATCAATTGCATGAACTGTTTGATCAAATGGCAACCGAATTAGAGGAATATATTGATCTGATTGCTGAACGAGCAACCGCCCTAGGGGGGACAGCAATGGGAACGGCTCGGATGGCGATCGCAGATACCATTATCCCGGAATTTCCCTTGGATTTGGCTAATGATAAAGATTATGTGGTGGCTTTAGCCGATCGCTATGCTCCGTATGCGAAAATGGTTCGAGAAGCCATTGATCAAACAGGTGCATTAGGCGATGCGGATACAGCAGATTTGTACACTGAAATTTCCCGCGCCATTGATAAGCGGTTGTGGTTCTTAGAAGCCCATTTGCAAGGCAACTAAAGGGTCATCAATGGCAGTGTAACTCGTGAACTAAAAATCAAAATGAGTGAATCTGCGTTACCGGATTATACCCCCCAGTTGCAGGAGTTAATGCAACGAGCGGGGGTTTCAAGCCTGGAAGAACTAAGTCAAAATGCTGGGGTTTCCCCGTTGCAGATTATTCGACTGCGGCGGGGACTGGCGTTACAAACCCCGGTTAGTATTTTGTTGAAAATTAGTCAGGGTTTAAAGATTTCCTTGAGCGAATTATTAGCCGTATTTGCGCCCGGTTCTGTCCCGTCTGAGGATCAAACTTCTGGGGGAAATTTCAAACAAGAATATCAACGTTTACAAACCCAGATGGAACAGCAACATTCTGTGTTGCTAGAAGAATTTCAACGGGAAAGTCTGCACCTGTTGGAGTCTTGGTTGTTACAATGGCCAACAGTGGTGTATCGGGTTCAGGAAAATCCGCAATTACCGGGGAGTAAATTATTGCCGTTTGTTCGTCCAGTGCAACAGCTTATGGGAAAATGGGGAGTAGAAGCGATCGCATCTGTAGGTGAACAAGTTCCCTATGATCCGCATCTACATCAACTCCTGGAGGGAACGGCTCAACCCGGAGAGCCAGTAATTGTGCGATATACGGGATATCGACAGAGGAATAAACTCCTCTATCGTGCTAAAGTCAGTCTGGCACAGGGATCATCAACCTAAGTTATCGCTATCGTGAAAACCCTTCAGAGGAAAATTTGTCCCATCGCAAGGGTGTGCGATCAACCAGGTCAGGAAAGGGACGGGTTAATCTTGTATCTCCTGTTCCCCAGGTTAAATCGACGTATTTGAGGATGTATTTGGCGATGAGTCCATCTCAAAGCTATACTAACTGAGTCGGGCGAGTCATTTGGAGGGTTCAATCCCTAAAAAACTATGAGTTCTGATGTTAAAATTCTTAAACCTCACGGGATTTTAGATGGCACTAAAGCAAGCCAATTTCGTCAAGATATTGGTGCTTTAGTCGAAGATAAGGAAGCCAAAACGATAACGATATTAATTGACTTCCAAGATGTCACGTTTATGGATAGTTCCGGTTTGGGTGCATTAGTCTTAGCTCTAAAAACCGTTAGAGCGGCTGGGAGTAAATTATTTGTTTGTTCTATTAATGAACAAATTAGGATTTTGTTTGAACTCACCAGCATGGATCGAGTATTTGAGATTTTTAAGAATGAAGAAGAATTTTTGGAAGCTTTTAAAAGCTAATCTCTTGCTATTGGGTCGCTAAGGCGGGGTGAGAGTGGGGGATTGATCTGAATTTGAGCAGATGTTTATTTCCCAATTTCACCCTAACAAAAATTGAGATAACTAACAGCAAAGATGGGGATAATCCTCTGTGAACGATTAAGTAAAGCTAACTTTCAGTAAAGAAAAGTCATCATCAAAGGGATTATTAGAGTTAAATTTTTTAACGGTATTTAGGACTTCTTCTAAAGTATTCGATTCTAAATAATTGTATTCTGTTAAAATTGAAATTAACCCATCTAAGCCTAACATCGTGTTATCAGGCTGATTGATTTCATAAACTCCATCACTAAAAATATAAAGATTACTAAATTCTTCAATATCGTGGGTTGCATCAATATATTCAGCTTCTAAAAACATTCCCACAGGCATTCCTCGTGTTTTTAATTGTTCAATTTTAAGATCTTTGGGATCTTTACCAGTTAATAAAATAGCGGGAGGATGGCCTGCACTAGAATACAATAATTGTCGAGTAGAATGATTATAAACTCCATACCAAATTGTAAAATATTTATCATTTTGGTAGGTCATTTGAAAGGTAGAATTGAGGGCTTTTAAAACGTTGCTGGGTTGATAATAATCAATATTAGGGATCGCTCTAGATCGGAGCAGATTAAGCACAGAAACCGAAGGGAGAGCAGCCCTTAAGCCATGTCCTGATGTATCTAATAAATAAATTGATAAATGATCGGAATCTAGCCAGTAATAGTCAAAGGAGTCTCCTCCTAATTGACGAGAGGGAATAAATTTAGTATCGATTTTTACAGGTTCAGTTAAAGGTTCAGGAAGTAGCGATCGCACATATTCGGCGGCTTCGGCTAATTCGGCTTCAATGCGTTCTTTTTGGGTTTGTAAATCTTGACTGAGTTGATGTAATCTTAATCCCGCGCGAACTCTAGCATAGAGTTCATTCATTTCAATCGGTTTAGAAATAAAATCATCAGCCCCCGCATCCAACCCCGTCACCCGATCGGAAACTGAACCCAGAGAAGTTAATAAGAAAAATTGTGTTGTTGATAATTCTGAAGTCGCTTTAACTTGACGACAGACCTCAATCCCCGTTAACTTGGGCATGATCCAATCACAAATAATCAATGCCGGACGTAGTTGTTTAGCCTGTTCTATGCCTTCTTCACCATTATTTGCCACTGTGACATCATAACCCTGTTTTTTCAGCGTTCTTTTGAGTAGTTCTAAAATGGCAACATCATCATCGATAACCAGAATTTTAAACATGAGCGTTGAGGTACGTTGGTACACCAGATGAGGGAAATCAAGGCCAAGTTAAGACTTTGCTGTCTTTGAGTATAGTCTAATTGGAGGATTGCCTGAACTGTAGATTGATGGAGTTCAGAGTTGTGTTCAGTTGATATTTAAGATTCATAAACTTCAGCCGATTAAAGTTACAGATTAACCCCCTCTTATGTTAAAACAGTGATTTTTGTAATGTTAGCGTTTATCCACTCTCCGTCAGTTCAATCTCCAATCAGCGTGTTTGGGTTCCTTGATCTGTTTATTTAATTGTCTCAAACTTCACGGCTTGTGTTGTCCCCGACACGAATCATTTTACTTGATCTGACACAATTACGGTTTAGGAAAACTAGAAAACCACCCAAAAATGCAGTAAACTATGGGAGGACTCAATGTGATTGAATAAGAGGATTCAAAACCATTGTCACTACCCCAAACGACTCAATTTCAAGTTCCTTCTAGTCTAGATACCCTAGCTAATGTCTTGTCGTGGTTTGATCAACTGTATCAGTCCTTTATTCCTAAATCTGCTTGGATACGCTGTCAGTTAGCTTTGGCAGAGGGATTTACCAATGCCGTTCGTCACGCTCATAAAGGACGTTCTTCCGATTTATATATTGATTTAGAAGTCACTATTTTAGAGCGACAACTTGAAATTCGGATTTGGGATTTTGGCGAACCTTTTGATTTAGTGAAGAAAATCAAGGATATACTGGCAAAAACGAAGGATAAGCCAACAGATATTAATTCTCTTTCCTGTGGGGGAGGGGGTAGAGGCTTATTGTTAATGTACGATATTGCCGATTATTTAAGTTATGAACAGGGGGAAGATGGACGCAATTGTCTATTAATTATTAAGCAATTTTGATTCGGAAAAAATTTTCTATTCTCTCAACAGTTTATCACACTCCGAGTTAATTTTTTTAAGCAATTCAAAACCACCATTTTCGTTTTCCATTAGGTCTAATCGTGCGCCAATTCAGTTTAGCCATGGCTAATTGTTCATCGGTAACAATGGCATTAGTTAGATTGGCACCACAGAGATTAACACCCCGCAAATTAGACCGATTTAAACAAGCATTTCTCAGATTTGCTCCCCGAAGATCTGATCCTTCTAAATTAGCGTTACTTAAATACGCTTTGACTAATGTTGAATTCCGTAGATTGACATTCGTTAATCTAGCCCGACCAAAATTTGCCTCGGTTAAATCTGCCCCTTGAAAATTGGTATTACTTAAACGGGATTCATAAAAATTTGCTCCCGAACCCTCAAAGTTTTGTAAATTCAAACCCGTTAATTCACAGTCGGCAAAATCCCGTCTTCCTTTTACATAAGCAGTCTTTAATGTATTTTCATTCCATTTAGGTGCTGAAGGTGGAGGAGAAGAAACTTTACTGTTGGGAATTGAATCATACATCATAGTAACGGGTGCGCCTTGAGTTGCACTTAATCCACTCGTAACAGATGTTTGATCATAAAGCTCCGTATCCCCGACAAAATTGGGTCTTTTTTTCTTCGCTAACCGTTGATTTCTAGCGCGAATTTGTGCAGCCTGATGCTGTAAAGGTAAACTCAAAGCCGTATTCGGTTCATTCAAGAAAGTGGCTTCTTGAGTCGGGTTTGTTGATTTGGGGTTAGGAGTTGAGTTAGACTTTTGTTGCATCACCATTCCATCTGCGAGCATTCCATAACTGGATTCTGAATCTAATGCTCGCAGAACATCTTGCGCCGATTGATATCGATATTGCACAGAAAACTCCAACATCCGTTGCAATATACTGGTAAAGGAATCACTTATATCCAAATGGGGTAGCCATAAAATTTCCCCCGTCACTGGATTACTTTCAAAGGCATTGGGAGACTTCCCAGTCATTAAATAAACACAGGTCATCCCCACCGCATAAATATCACTGGCATAAACCGGACGTAACGCCATTTGTTCAGGAGGAGCAAACCCTGATGTGCCAATAGCAAAATTAGTAAAAGCCGTTTGTCCCGTTCCCATCATAGTTGCTTGATTGACTTGATCCTTCACCGCTCCAAAGTCAATTAAAACCAGATTTTGATCAATTTGTCGTCGTAAAATATTAGCAGGTTTAATATCTCGATGAATAACTTCTTGACTATGAATATAATTTAATAGGGGTAAAATTTCCTGAAGAAATTTTTTAGCTTGTGCCTCGTTAAAAATTCCTTTTTCTTTGACTTCTTGTTTTAAAGTATAACCATCAATATATTCTTGCACCAGATAAAATTGTTTTCCCCCAACAAAATAATCAATTAGGCGAGGAATTTGGGGATGATCACCAATTTTACCGAGGGTTTTTGCTTCCCGTTGAAATAACTCTCGCGCCATTTCTAAAATTCGGGCTGAGGTGGCAGAAGGACGCAGTTGTTTGACCACACAATTAGGACGTCCGGGTAAGGAGATATCCTGAGCCAGAAATGTTGCTCCAAACCCCCCTTTGCCCAAAGGTTGATTGACTTGGTATCGATTTCTCAACAGCAATTTTGAACCACAAGCCTTGCACTTGAGGGCATCATCTACATTTTCGGGTTGAGGGCAGGCTGGATTGACACAGTAGCTCATGGTGTTTGAGATTGCTTTGTACCAGTGGACGGAGGACTTGCAAAACCCATACTAATAGAATTAAGCCACGTCAGGCAGCGACACAGGTTACTGCTGGTAACTCTTAGATGAATGTGGGCTTTTGCGTTACGACGTGAATATATTCAACTCCCATATCACAAATGTTTCTTTCTACTTCTATTATCACCTGAGAATCGTTAACTTCCGTATTCGCTTTTCCAACTTATGTAAAGATTGAACAAAGCTTGACTATTTTTACCAGAATACACACTCTTTCCCAGGATAGCAGTTAGATCTAATAAATGGGTAGATGTTGGCTGTTGGCTGTTGGCTGTTGACTGACTCGGTAATTCCTATCTTCTGTAACAATGGATTAGGAACATTGAAAGCAAACAACGATGCGTATCTCTTTAAATTGGTTGCGAGAACTGGTGGATATCCAGATGACCCCCCAAGAGTTGGCAGAAACCCTCACTGTGGCGGGGTTTGAAGTAGAAGATATTGAAGATTGGCGTTCCTGGGCCGATGGGGTTGTCCTGGGAAAAATTCTCCAAGCTGAACAACACCCGAATGCCGATAAATTAAGAGTTTGTCAAGTGGATATTGGGGGTTCTGAACCTGTCAATATTGTTTGTGGCGCACCCAATGCAGCAGCCGGAATGGTGGTGGCTGTGGCCACTTTGGGAACTCATCTGCCGAAAATTAATTTAACGCTGAAAAAAACAAAATTGCGGGGCGTTCCTTCAGAAGGGATGATTTGTTCCTTAGCGGAATTAGGCTTAGAAAAAGACTCATCGGGAATTCATAGTTTTGACCTGGAAAATCCGGCATTAGGCAGTGATATTAGACCGTTATTAGGGTTAGATGATGTAATTTTAGATGTGACGGCAACCGCTAACCGGGCAGATGGTTTAAGTATGGTGGGAATTGCGCGTGAAATTGCGGCTTTAACCGGGGCAAATTTAAGAATTCCTGAAGCTACAGGGGTGTTAATTGAACAGCCAGATCAGTCTCAATTGTTATCCATTGAAATTGCTGATAAACAAGCTTGTCCAATCTATATTGGCACAATTATTGAAGGAGTAAAGATTGCCCCTTCTCCTGATTGGTTACAACGACGATTACAAGCGGCAGGTGTTCGTCCGATTAATAATGTTGTTGATGTCACGAATTATATTTTACTCGAATGGGGACAACCGCTTCATGCCTTTGATTTAGATCGTCTTAAACAAGTTACATCTTCTCCAGATTTAACCCTCGGTGTGCGCTTTGCTCAACCGGATGAATCGATTAAAACCTTAGATGGTCAAACCCGGAAATTACAAGAGCAAAATCTGTTAATTACAGCTAATAATTATCCCGTTGCTTTAGCCGGAGTCATGGGAGGGGAAGAAACAGAAGTTTTTGCACAAACCCAAAATTTACTGTTAGAAGCGGCTATTTTTGCCCCCATCGCTATTCGTCGTTCTGCAAGAGCGCAAGGGTTACGAAGTGAGTCGTCTACTCGTTATGAACGAGGGGTAAATCAGGCAGAATTAGCGTTAGCTTGTCGGCGGGCTATTGTATTATTAAAAGAGTTAGCCTCTGGCACTCCAACTCGTCAACAAACCGATAGTAGTGGCATAGAATTACAGATTCCTGAAATCACTTTAAGATTAGATCGAATTAATGCTATTTTAGGACAACTCAAACGCGGACAAGGAACCGCAGCCGAATCCTATTTATTACCGGAAGAAGTGGAAGGAATTCTTACCGCTTTGGGTTGTGGATTAGCTGGAGATAAAAATAGTGATTCTGTTGTTTGGCAAGTAACTATTCCCCCCTATCGTTACCGAGATTTAGAACGGGAAATTGATTTAATCGAAGAAGTTGCCCGTCTTTACGGATACGATAATTTCTGTGAAACTTTACCCAGTCAAGGAGTATCCGGTTATCTCCCCTTAGAACAGTTAGCAACTCGACAAATTCGAGCCGCGTTTCGAGGGGAAGGATTAACCGAATTAATGCACTATTCTTTAGTCAAAACAGAGGGGGATAATCAAGTTGTTTTAGATAATCCGTTGTTTGTGGAATATTCGGCATTACGCACTGAAATGTTAACGGGTTTAATTGATGCCTTTGTTTATAATTTAGAAAATGGAAATGGGCCGTTAAATGGCTTTGAAATCGGTCGAATTTTCTGGAAAGAAGGGGATGAATACAAAGAACAAGATGCCTTAGCGGGTATTATGGGAGGCGATCGCAGTTTTGGGCGTTGGGTTCGCAGTGGTCAAGATCAACCGATGACTTGGTTTGAAGCTAAAGGGATTTTAGAAGCGGTATTTCAACGTTTAAATTTAACCGTTGAATATAAACCAGAATCGACAATAAAACTATTACACCCCGGACGCACGGCTTCCTTATGGTTACAAGGAAAACGCTTAGGAATTTTCGGACAACTGCATCCTCAACTGTGTCAAAAACAGGACTTACCGAATCAAGTTTATGGGTTTGAATTTCAATTATCGGTATTATTAGAAGCGATGAACCGTGCTTCTAATTTAGTCCGTAAATTTAAACCTTTTTCGACTTTCCCGGCTTCCGATCGAGATATTGCCTTTTTTGTCCCTGTTGAAGTTCCTGTCGCCGACCTACAACGCTGTATTACTAAAGCCGCAGGAAATTTATTAGAATCGGTAGAAGTCTTTGATGAATATCGGGGTAAAAATGTACCGGAAGGTCAGCGCAGTCTGGCGTTTCGTTTAGTTTATCGGGTGAGCGATCGCACGTTAACGGATACAGATATTGACCCTTTTCAACAAAAAGTCCGAGATGCTTTAGTTCAACAATTTAACGTTAATCTCAGAAGTTAGGAAGGAGTGCGTGCGCTGATCGCTTACGCACCCTACGCACCCTATGTGCTGGTGCGTGCGCTGATCGCTTACGCACCCTACGCACGCACAAAAAATCAACAATCAACAATCAACAATCAATAATCAACAGCTATGCCAAAATATATAATGTTTGGAACCTATTGTGAGGATGTTCTGAAAAAACGGGAACCCTATCGCGCAGCGCATTTGGAAGGATTAAAACAACAAAAAGAATCGGGCGTTTTATTAACAATTGGCCCGACTCAGGATGTCACACAGGTATTTGGAATTTATGAAGCGGAAGATGAAGCCACGGTACGTCAGTTAATCGAGTCTGATCCCTATTGGCAAAATGGGATTTGGACAGAATATGATGTCAAAGCCTGGATACAAGTTTATTAGGGAAATATGAAAGATTGCGATCGCAACTGGATTAATTTCTGAACTACTCGATCAAGTCAAACCGCCCCATCATATTTTCAAATTGCATGGGGCGGAAGTAAATTAAGAGTTTTCTATTGTCCATCTATCCGAGGAACATGGCTTATTGAGCTTTTTTGCGACGAGACATTGCTAAAGCAGCACCGACTAAACCTAAACCTAAAACTGTTGTGGGTTCAGGAACAGACACACCCACCACTTTAAAGTCTGGGCCAAAATAACCCGCACCTTTACTAGAAACCCGTAGTCCAGCAATAGACTTACCACCAATTCCTAAGTCAGCTAAACTCACACCCACAGACCCAACTTTTTGAGTGTTATTGATTTCTGTAGTATCTAAGCTGTATCCAGCTTCTGCCCACCCAAAGGCTCCTTTACCTAAAGTTAGCAAGTTACCAATGGTTTTCCCATCTGCATCTAGGGCAATAATATCCATCAAGCTAGTGTCAGAATTCATCCGTTCCCAAGCCAGGATATTATTAACCGGTTGGTCAAAGAAGATATCCATGCTGAATTTGCCATATTCCTCAGTATCAATAATACTGCTGAGGTAACGGTTTCCTAGGGCTTGGACTGCACCCGCATTGGTTAAGTTTCCTTCGACTAGACCGACAGTTGCGAAGTCGGCTTTATCGGCACTCGCGGCTCCGGTATCTCCACCTTTCCAGAGATCGTTTTGGAGAATATTCGCTTGATTCACTAGGGCCAAATCTGTGTGAACCTTGTCACCAAATTCTACGGAATCTAGGTAAATGTCACCTTTCCACTTGTTGGCATCGGTGGTGTAGTTGGTTTTGAAGGTAAATGCTTGAGCAGATGTAGCGCAAATACCGGTTAAAGCTAAGGTTGAGATTAAGGTTGTGAATAATCTAGTTTTCATAAAGGCTCCTGTGTGTGAATATTCTACTGGTTGCTGTTACCCTGAACTTATGACTCGGCTGTCGTAGGTGTCTCCTTAGAGGGTGACATCTCAGCAACCAGAGTGATTCATACAAGCTGTTAATAACTACAATAGCAAATTCTCTGGCTTTGTCACCAGATACCCGAAAAATTCTTGTAAGTTTTACAAAACTTTTATAGATCGAAGCTGTTGTTTAAAGAATTGATCAAATTCCCCTATAGAGGGAGTAGAGATTCTGCCTATTGATCTAAAAGGGGGTTGAGTTCGCGGATTATTCTATTGTTAATATTAGAGAGTTTAAGCATCCGTAAGATCACGGATTTTTGATTTTTATTCAATAATATGACACCAAGAAACAGTGAATATGATCTAAAATCAGGAATATCAGCAATAATTGCCCACAGATCACGGCTGTATCTCCTCAAAAATACGGACGTTCAATCTCAAACTGAACCCAAGCTTGAGTTACTATTAGACAAAAATTATTGTTTCTTTAAATATATTTATTAATCTTATTTATATCCGCGAATATCGATTCTACTTTGAGTATCAATCTCAAACCCAGACAGAACCCCTGAATAAATGTATGAATCAAATTATCATTTTTGACTTTGACGGAACTTTAGCCGATACCTTAGATGCAGTGGTTAGAATTACTAATCGCTTATCGGGGGAATTTGGCTATTTACCAACTAACCCTGAAACCCTTGGCCAAATTCAAAATTTAAGCTCTTGGCAGATTATTCAACAATCAGGGATTTCCGTATTTAAACTACCTTTCTTCCTGAAGCGAGTGCTTTCTGAATTACATCAGGATGTAGAACTAATTCATTTATTCCCGACAATTCCTGAGATTCTGCGACAATTACAGGAACAAAATTATACCCTTTATATTATCACCTCTAACTCCAAGATCAATGTGAGTACGATCTTATCCCGTTATGATTTAGTCAATACCTTCAAAAATATCTATTCTGGAATCAGCCTGTTTGGAAAATATAAAATTATTAATCAATTATTGGCTCAGGAAAAAATAGAACCCCAACAAGCTATTTATATTGGGGATGAAACCAGAGATATTAATGCAGCTAAACAATCTAAAATTAAAAGTATTGCCGTCAGTTGGGGATATAATTCCGCCGAAATTTTAGCACAACATCACCCCGATGCTTTAATTGCTCATCCTTCAGAACTTATTGCTGCTATTAAGAATGTATCAATGTTGACTGTTAACTGTTGACTGTTGACTGTTTATTCCCGGTTTAAACCCACTAAAACGGCTTGTTGACTTACATTTTTGTACACTGTTTCTAAATATTGCATCACAATATCGGTGGCGGATGAAGCCGAACGGTTTGTAGAAGTTATGGTAATTGGTGCTAATGGAATAGGGCCTAAAACATCCAGCACTGTTTCACTACTGGGCGGTGGCGTAATCACAACTAAAGCAGAATCTAGCTGTTCAGAGTAATTCCAAAATTGATCGAGTTTAGGAGAATTAGAGTCAGATTTTACTGTAATTTCTTCTGCGGTTGCAGTCTTAATTTCATCTTCACTTTGACCTCGCAATTGACGTAAAGTGTTGATAATTTGTTTCTGTGTTTTTCCCCGAAGTTGAAATAAAACAAACGGATCTTCACTAAAGCGATCGCCTAACATATAATAAACCGCACCAATATGTTTACAGGGGTTCGCTTTGTCTGGACAACTACATTCAGAATGAACATTATCCAAGGAAAAGGGAAACAATCTTAACCCATTGGCGGCAAATACATCTTCAATATCCTGGGGCATTTCTCCTGCTAATAATTTAGCACTAAAAATCGCCCGTTGCGATAGAGTTGCGATAATATAATTCCATTCTTCATCACTAAAGATATCTAACCATAAAGCAACAGTGTAGGGTTCCGGTTGCGTTCCCTGAACCTGAGCTAAAACTTTTTGATCTTTAAATTCAATGTTTAAAACATTCCCTTGTCTGGCATAATTTCTAGCGCGTTCCAATCGTTTTTTAAACCGATATTTATCTAATAAATCTAACCATTGTTGTGACCACCATTCTTTGTTCGCTTCCATTGTATAATCTACCATAAAATTACTCCTTTTATTCACAATTTGTTGAGTTTTAAAACTATTCTTCTTCCTCCTCAATAATTGAGTTTCGATCTAATATTAATAGAGTTCTGAGTTGATCGGTATCTAAAGCCGTTAACCAATCTTCCCCCGCACTCACAACTTGTTCTGCTAAGGCTTTTTTACTTTCAATTAAATCATGAATTTTTTCTTCTAATGTTCCAGTACAGACAAATTTATGCACTTGTACATTCCGGGTTTGACCAATTCTAAAGACTCGATCTGTGGCTTGATTTTCCACGGCTGGGTTCCACCATCGGTCAAAATGAAAAACATGATTTGCACGGGTTAAATTTAAACCCACTCCTCCGGCTTTTAATGATAATATCATAATCGGTGGAGCTTGGGGATCATTTTGAAAGCGATCAATCATTTCTTCCCGTTTATTTTTTGAGGTACTCCCATATAAAAATAAGATTTCTCGGTTAAAATGATGTTCTAAATAGGGTTGTAATACTTTTCCCCATTCTGCAAATTGAGTAAAAATTAAAGCGCGATCGCCTTCTGCTAAAACCTCATCTAGCATTTCAGTCAACCGTTGTAATTTTCCTGAATATTGGGTTTTAATTAAATCTGGTTTTTGTGATTTCTTACTATTTTTAACTTTAGCTTCAATTAAAACGGGATGATTACAAATCTGTTTCAGCCTAACTAATAAAGCTAAAATCATTCCTCGGCGTTGAATTCCTTCCGCATCATCAATTTTTGCTAAGGAGTCATCCACAATTTTTTGATAGAGGGTTGCTTGTTCAGTTGTCAATAGACAAAATACTGTATTTTCCTGTTTTTCAGGTAAATCTTGTATAATATCCTTATCGGTTTTTAAGCGACGTAAAATAAAGGGTTGAACTAGCGATCGCAATATTTTTAAAGAGTCTGTATCCCCATATTTTTCGATAGGAATTGCAAACCGTCGTTGAAAAAATGCTCGTTGTCCTAAATACCCTGGATTTAAAAAATCCATAATAGACCATAATTCCGAGAGACGATTTTCTACAGGAGTTCCTGTTAACGCAATTTTAAAGGATGCGTTGATATTTCTAACAGTTTTGGATTGTTTTGCATCAGGATTTTTAATATTTTGGGCTTCATCCAATACCAATCCTTGCCAAGTTACTCCTTGCAATTCCTTGTCGTCTCGGAAGGTTAAGGGATAACTGGTAATCACTAAATTTTTATCTTGAATTACTTTAGCAAAATTCTTACCTTTAGCGCGTTTATCGCCATGATGCACCATCACTTTTAAAGTTGGACTAAACTTTTTAACCTCCCGTTCCCAATTTCCTAAAACCGATGTGGGACAGACTAATAACACCGGATTTTCTAAACTATTGTTTTCTTTAAGATGAAGTAAAAAAGCAATAAATTCTATCGTTTTTCCTAATCCCATATCATCGGCTAAACACGCACCTAAACCCCATTGTTCTAAGAAGGATAACCAGCCTGCACCTCTGGCTTGATAGGGTCGTAATTCTCCTTTAAAATCTTTAGGATTCGGAATCGGTTCTAAACTGCGATTATTGGTTAAAGCATTCAATAATTCCTGTAATTTTCCTCCCGCTTCAAAGTTAACAACAGGTAATTTCTCAATCATTTGAGTATCTCCCGTTGATAGCCGTAACGCATCTTCTAAAGAGAGAGTCATTTCATCTTTACGTTGACTAAAGAACGTTTTTGCAGCTTTAATATCCGAGGGTCGTAACTCAACCCATTCTCCATTAATTTCTACTAACGGACTTTCTTTAGAAACTAAGCGATCAAATTCTGCCTTAGTCATGGTTTGACCACCAATGGATAATTGCCATTTAAAGTTTAATAAACTTTTTAATCCTAATCTTTCATTAGTTTTTAATTTAGGAGTTTCTGCTTTAATACTTAATCCTAATCGACTCGCCCACCCCTCTCGATTTGCTAAACTCGGAGGTAATATTACCCCTAAACCACTATCAGTAAAACGCCAAGCATAACTTTTCAGAAATTCATAAGCTTGTAACGGATTTAAACTACAGCTTTGGGGGCGAGCTTGTTGTAAACTGGATTCAATCACTGGATATAATTTTGAAGCCAGTCCTAAGCCTTTTAACAGGGTTTCCTGGGGATGTTTAATCGTTCTCCCTCGATAGGGAAAGGACTCAACCGGATGACTCCAAATAATATGAGTATTGATAATAAATTCAGGATCATCAATGGCTTGTAGACAATATTCTAACTCCCAATTAGGGTTATCTTCTGTGGGAGGATGTAAACGAAAAGCCGTAGAAAATAGATTTTGTTCAGATAAAGAATATTGTAGGGGAGAAGTCCAATTTTTTAAGGCTGTTTCTAAAGATTCTATTTCTGTTAATTCTCCCTGAATTATATTGTCTTCTTTCCCTAATCCTTGTAACCAAGCTTGCAGAGTTGGAGGAAGTAAAACCGCATTAGCACTGGCTTTTGTTTCGACTTCTTCAGCAACAGTTCTCACCTGTGAATCGATCATTGTTCCTAAAAAATTAATGATAATATCTTGAGGAGATAAGGGTAAATTAATCGCTAAAATATCACCTTCTATTTGCTCCTGAACCATTCGACAAACCGTTGGCATTTGTTTAGCAAACCGTAATAATCGAGCTTGGTCAATGGCACTATCGAGAAGCGGTTGCCATTGTGCAATAATAGTTTGATCAGGTTGTTGAATTAATTGGGGTAAAAATTTAGATCTAGCCAATAAATCCAAACTCCAACGAGCAATATGTGACCAAAATCGTAAATCTTCCCCCAGGTTAGATTCTGATGTTATAACGGTACTTAAAGGCAGAGATTGTAAAAATTGAAAGGCTTGTTTAGGATTAAGAGAAATTCCAGTAATTTGCCAAGGATAGAGATAGGATTGAGGACTATTAGTTGCACTAGAATAAATTGGAGTGAGTTCTCCAACTGTTTCAGAAATACCCGTTGGTAGTGCTATAATTTTCTGCGAGAGGAGATTGGTAAAAATGTCCGATAACTCAATATTTTTTAACAGGGGTTGAGTCAAGAGTTCTGTATCGTTTAAAGCAAAGGGATAAGGAAGAATGGGTTCTGAAGCCAGGGACTCCGACGCGACTCGTCGCCAGGTTTCTCCCCACAGGAAAAAAGACTTATTCGGTGTAATGCACCAACTTCCATGTAAAATTGCCATCTCGTCAACCTGCAACTGTTCTGTATTAATTATATTGTGTCTTGATTCATTAAAACGGAATTTAAAAATTAGAGATTTAATTAATAGTTGATTGAATTAAAATTAAATTGTCACTCAATCACCTTTAAATCAGATATATTTTACGGTCTTTTTGTCCTGTTGATTCTGAGATTAATTCTGGTAGATTAATCATCAAGGCAATTAACAATATTCGATTTTGCCCGATCTATTAACGAACAGATTGGAGGAATTAAAGATGAACTGTGTGCAAAAAAATATCACTCAAACAGAAGTCGATTTTTGGGGAAAATTAAGAGAAATTGACCTAAATCCTATTCGGGACTGGGTGATTTATAAATATCAATGGAATCGAGAAAAAACCCTGGGGGCGATCGCTTTTTATCAGATGTTTTTATTCCTGTTATATTTATACCCGAATAAAATAATAGTTCCTCCCCTTCCAGAAATTGACTTAATTTGGCATGAACATATCTTGAATACCCCTAAATATATTCAGGATAGTCAGATGTTATTTGGTCGGTATATTCATCATGTACCGACCTATAGTTTAACACCTGAAACCCAAAAGCAAACAGAAACCGCCTGGTCAGAAACCTTAGATTTATGGCGACAACATTTTGGAGCAGAAATTTTAGCAAATGCGAATTCAGAAAACCAATCTGATAAAGAATCACAAAAAACACCAAAAGTCGATTGTATTCATCCTGATGATTCTCATATAATCTAACTGAAACTGTCAGGATAATTTCTCAATTTATCTGAGTCCTTAAACAGTTTCTAGGGATTTTAAGAAGCTTTGAGCTTGAATAACTTTATCAACCATTCCCAAGTTTTCAAATTTGCTCAAAGCTTCTGTACCCCAATATCGAGATTTAGAAAAATTTCCTTCAACTTTTTCTAGGCGAGCTAGAGACAAATTATAACAGGCATTTAATTGACAATCATCGTATAGTAATGATGTCTGTAAACCCTGTTCTAATCGATATCGAGCTTGATAGAAGTCTCCTTTAACTAAAGCGATCCGAGCCATCCAATTTTGCAAGGCAAAAGTGATTCTTTGCCATCCGAATTGTTTGGCATTATCCCAAACTTTTTGATAAAGGGACTGAGCTAAAGAATATTGTTCTAGGTGAAAATAGATTTGCGGTTCATAGTAGTCAAGAATAATTTGCCATCGTTGCGATCGCTCTGGGTCAAGATGACAATATTTTAAAATGATTCTAGCTTGCCGTAAATAGTCTAAAGCTTGGGAATAATGTTGTTGTTGAAGATGCCAAACCGCTTGATTTTTTGTAAGTTTTAACTGTAAAATTGGGTCAGAATCAGAGGAAATTAGTTGAGATAACTTATCAGCTTCTTTCCAACTATTCATTAAGGTTAAAAGCCATGATTTTTCTAAGATTGCTTCTGTAATTGTGGCTGTATCTTTAAGGTCAGCAACTTGTAATAATCCTTCTACTTGCTCTAAACGTTTTTGGTAAGAACCATAAATATAACTATATTGTTGAGTATTTTGCAGAAGAATTTTTAACGATTGATAACGTTCAGGAGCCTGACACCATTTGATAAAAAGTTCTAAGTCTGACCAGTTTTGAGCTAATTTATTGCCATGGTTTGGCCAGTCTAAAATTTGATATTGTTCAGAGATGAATAGATATTGTTTGAGTCCAACTTCAGCTATTTGTAATGTTAAGCCCAAATCAGGGGAAAACAAATCACTCTGATTAGATTTTGACAGAATTTTATAACCCGCTTTTTCTAATAAATCAGGAATGTTTTGTGATTGTACTTTTTTAAAAGATATACTCCGTTGTTGCAGAAGTTTTGCGATCACTGGATACAATTCTTGAGAAAGCCGATGTCTGACTGTATCAGCTTGAGCTTGATTTAGATTTTGGCAAAAATGACTGGCGATTTCTTTCGGACTTTTACCCGCTAAAAGCAGTAATAAATAATCTCGGAGAGTAGGACTTAATTCCTTAATTTTGTTAATTCTGTTCTGTCTTTCTGCTCGGATAGAGTCATAAGCATGAAGCAGATCCGCTAATAGTCGATCAACTTGCCAAGTCTGATAAACCTCATGCAATTCTGGTGGTGGGTTGTTAGGTTGTTGAATCATAAAAAAAGAAAGGTTCACATCTATTCCTTAGTTTAGCTGAGATTCCCAGAAAGTTATCAACAGTGTGGAGTAGATTTGAAGAAAAATCTATGATTTGCTGGTAATAGTTAGTCTTTAACCCTTGCACACAATCCCCTGTAAAAAATATCCATACTGTGGAGATCTTTTGTAGAGGGGAGAAGTTTACACTATTTTCTACCCAACCAGACGTTATGATGCTATTACCAGAACTTCCAGAAGAATTGATCAAACGTTATCTTCAAGGAGATAGAGATGCTTGTCGAGAACTTTTGAAACGCCCTCAGTATTATCAACTTTGTCAAAAAATTGCCAAGAAAATATTTTTAGGAAAGTCCCAGGACTGGGAGGATGCGGCTCAATCGGCATTTGAAAAAGTTTTAAAAGAAGCTTTATCTGGTAAATTCAAGAAAGGAAATTCAGAACAATTCTATCATTGGTGTGCTAAAGTTGCGTTAAACTATATTCTGGATTTACTTCGTAAAATTAAAAAGGAAACTGAATTTATTCGGGATCAAATTCAACAAAAAACGTTTAATGAATATATCGATATTCGAGAAAATTTAGAACTATCGGATACAAACTCTCAAATTCAAAAAGCAATTATTTATATAGATCAACAATATCCCAAAAAAAAGTATCTTTACATTTGGAAAGGATTAGTAGATAATAAAAAACAAACAGAAATTGCTAAAGATTTAGGTTTTAAACAATCTGAAGTTTCCAAGCGACATCAGGAATTAGCAGTTTTCGTTGGGAAAGAATTAGGCTGTTTAAATGTTAAACAAGCAGAGGAGATGTTAAAACAAATTCGTCAGGGTAGAAGACCGAAACGCTCTCAAGAAGATTGGGACAACTAAAATAGTCTATCCCACTTCATTCTGTAAAAATTATTTCCCTAATTACAATAAACATTATAACTGTAGGGGCGGGTTTACTGTAGGGGCGGGTTCTGAATAAATCCTGAATTCTCAGCAACAACCTTGCTAAACCCGCCCCAGAAAGACAGACAGGGCGGGTTTACTTAAGTTATTAGTGGGAATTGAAGATTTTTTCAGAACCCGCCCCTACCCTTAACTTTTGGCAATTTCTGAAGTCTCTGCTGCTATCAAAAACACATATTTTGTCTGGATTTATTGAAACCAGATTTAAAAATAATAGATGCAATTAATATTTAACGATATCTTCTCTGATAACAGATTAAAAATTAACTAATATTCTTGATAATTTCAGGTCTTTTAAGCTCGTTTAAATCTATTGATCTATTCATAAATATGTGCAAAATTAATAATCAAAGCTCTTGAAAAAGCTTGGAATCTAAAAATCTATTCAAGGTCTTCTGATGGATAATAATCTATTTATTTAGACGTATTTTTTACCCTCATTAGGTCTTGATAGGCTAACAACATAGGAGAATATTATGGCTATTTCCTTCGGCTCTAATTGGTTTTCATCTGGGTCTTCAATTAATCAAACGATGGTGATGAACCCTCCTAATAGTGGAACTTCATCTACTATTAGTTCTTCTTCATCAGGAACGATGACCCAAACAAATAGTTTATCTATGAATGGATCTTCAATTGATCAAACGATGATAATGAACGCTCCTAATTCTCCAACGACAGTGATCAATACTGGGACTAGCAATGGCGTTTCTACTATTAATTTAGGAACAGGTAAAATTCTGAATGGCACCAGTGCTAATAATCTTCTTAACGGGAGTGAAAGTGGAGATATTCTTAATGGTAACTCCGGTAATGATACCCTGAATGCCTTCGGTGGTGGTGACATTCTCAATGGTGGTTCTGGTAATGACATTTTATCCGCAGGGAGTGGTAGCGATATTCTCAACGGTGAATCTGGAAATGATACTCTCCAAGGAGGTTCTGATGTTGATCAACTGAGCGGGGGTTCTGGTAATGATAAATTAGACGGTGGAGATGGTAACGATATGCTTACCGGAGGTTCTGGTAATGATAGTTTAATTGGCGGTACAGGAAACGATCTGTTAATTGGTGTTAACGCTAATGCTATGATTGTCGGAGCAACTTCAATTATTACTAGCAGTGGTACTCCTGGGCGCGCAGAAATTGATCAATTAACCGGAGGAACAGGAGTCGATCAGTTTATTTTGGGTGACAGTAATAATGTCTACTATAACGATGGTAGTTTACTTACTCCTGGTAAAGCAGATTATGCTTCTATCATCGATTTTAATGCCACTCAGGATAAAATTCAACTCAAAGGATCGGCGAGTAATTATGTTTTAAATGTCTCTGGTTCCAATACCCGAATTTTACTCGATAATGATGGCATTGCTGGTTTTAGCGCTAAAGATGAATTGATTGGTACTGTTCAAGGTAACACAAATTTGAACTTGAGCAGTAGTGCTTTCAAATATGTCTAAGCACCCCAGAAACCGGGTTTCTGAATCAATCTTTCTTCCTGAATATTAACTTCCCTGAAAAACCCGGTTTCTAGCACCCCAGAAACCGGGTTTCTACATTCATCTTTATTGGTGAATATTAACCTCTCTCAGAAACCCGGTTTCTTCTAAAGCGAACGAAGCAATATCGTTAAAAATAATCCCAGAAAAAATAACATCACAAAGGTTTCTGGTGTTGCTGAGTGATTAACATGACGTTCTTCATTACATTTTAAACAAACATAATGATCTGGATCATGGGAATCTCTTACCCAATAACACATCAGTTGATCACATTTCATAATGTTGATTCTCCTTGCAAATTAGCATTAAATTCAGCTAAAGTTAATCCTCGTTGTTTCAGTAAACGATTAATATGGCGATCGCTAATTTCAACACCAAACTCCCGCTTCAGTTGTTTTGCTAAACTCTTAGCTTTCCAATATTCTGATTTAGAACCAAACTCTTTAGGACGATGTTTCAGTAATTCTTCCAAACGCAGTAAATAATCCTGATTCACTTTTTGCGGACGACCAATAGGCTGATTATTCCACTGTTCTGCTTTACCTTGTTTAGTCATTAACATCCATCGCCTCGCCGTCATCGCAGAACATCCCAACAATTGACAAATTTCGCTCTGAGTTTTTCCCTCATCCGTCAGCAAAATAATCTGAATCCGTTGTTTATAGGTTTTGGGTAAATAGGGATCTTGTAAATCCCTGTTTAAGCATCGCCATTCTAAAGGTTTCAAGTACAACGATTGACACATATTTGCTACCCCCTGAAAGTGAAAAATATTTTTAAATCTATTATCTGAAATTTATCTAAAAAATCAATTGACAATAGATTTAATTTTTCCCAGTTTCAGACCGTCATACAGATTCCTGATATTGCTTGTGTTGTCGGAATTTCGAGACTTTAGATCCTGACTGCTGATGGTCAAAAAATCTCAATTGGGTTTAAATCATTGATTTGACTCTGAATACCGATTATTATTGACTAGGGTTTTGCGGTGAATTGATGCTATTTTATTTCTTTCCTTTACAAGTATTTTCTAATTGAATTTTGTCGTTCTCAAGAGACACCCTATCTTTAAAATTATCTATTGTGACAGGATACACTGCTCGTGATACATAAGATCGACTATCAGTATAATCAGGGTTATCCGGTAATAATTTACTAATTTTATTCTGATCGTCTTCAAACAATGCTTCAACTAATAGAGCCGTTTTTTCTGCTATATCTTTACTATCTTTACAAACAGTCATAGACTGCCATCCTTCTCGAATCTTGGTTAAACTTCCGATTGTACCATCTTGACCTGTAATCAGAATTTGACCGGGTTTATATCTTAAATTAACTAACTTCTCAATAATATTATTTGCCATACCATCATTAGCTACCCAAACAATTTTTAGATCAAAATATTTTGTTAATATTTCCTCGATTTTATCAGCAGCTATTTCACCTTTCCAACCCGGAATATTAATTTCTGGATCAGTATCATTTTCTCCTACTAATATAAGCTGTTGACTGCTCATCAAACCTTTTAAGGATTTTTTTAAACCTTTCTCTAATAAGATTGAATTATTATCGTCGGAGTCTCCATTGATTATCACAAATTTATTATTAACTTTTTCTAGCTTATAGGGGTTTTTCTTACTCAAATCTTCAAATTGACTTGCAATGTATTCTCCTTGGAGTTCACCGACATACTCACTATCAAAAGAAATGTAATAATCAGCATGAACCTTTCCATTATCAATACTCCGATCATAGGCAATCACGGGGATATGTTTTTTCTTGGCTTTTTCGACAATTTTTGTGGCATCACCACTTGGCCCTAAAATTAATATACAAGCTCCTTGCTCGATAGCACGATTGGCTTGCTTAAATTGTTGGTTTGCATGACCATCGGCGTTAAAATAAAGAAGGGTGAGGTCTTGACCTCTTAATTGTATTGCTAATTTTTCTGTAATTTTCTCCTCTAATTGTCGCCGATCTGACCCTTCCCAGCGTTGTGCAGGTTCAGTCTCCGGTAACAAAATAGCAATTTTATTACAACCTTTTGCGCTTGATTGATTGAACTGGCTACAACCACCTGTTAAAATCAACAAGACTAAGAATAATGCTACAATAGGTTTAACTACAAGGGAAAATCCGGTTAGTCTAAACATAGGTTTCACGAGTTAGGTTATGTCCAAAAAAACGTTGAATCGCAGAAAAGCTTTGTTGACTATTTTATCCTTTTGTTTTATTGTACCTGGTGTAGCTACATTTTTAAATAAAAAATTAGCTAAATCAAGTCGTCAAAGTACCCTAAAGTCAAACAGCAATAATTCTATTAATCTCAACCCTTTGAGTAGTCCAGAATCAATAACTTTACAAATTCTAGATGAAAAAAGTCTTCTGAGTGAAGAAACAATTGAGATTTATCCTCAAGAATTAAACACCGATACGAGATTAGAAATGGTGAAGATTAAGGCAGGTTCCTGTAAAATTGGTTCAAATCCTCAAGATAGTGATCATCTCACTAATGAAGCACAGGGCTTTAAAATTACCATGCAAGAATTTTATATGAGTCGTTATCCCATTACACAGGAACAATGGCAAGCTGTTATGGGAATGGGAAATAACCCGTCAACCTTTCTCGGCGAAACTGATCTACCCGTAGAAACTGTATCTTGGTATGAGGCTAAAGAGTTTTGTGACAAATTAACCAATAGCACCAAACAAACCTATCGCTTACCCAGTGAAACGGAGTGGGAATATGCTTGCCGTGCTTATAGCGAAACTCCATTCTATTTTGGGGATAAAATTACTCCGACACGGGCTAACTATGATACTTATTACTCTAGTGTAAAAAGTTCTGGAGACTATCACGGAAAAACGATCAAAGTTGGGCAGTTCCCAGCTAATAAGTTTGGTTTAAAGGATATGCACGGAAATGTTTGGGAATGGTGTCAAGACTCTTGGCATAAAGACCATCAAAATACTCCTAAGAACGGTGAAGCTTACGAGAATAAGGATGAGGAAAAAGCAGTGATCCGAGGTGGAGCTTGGCATAGTTTTCCCTTAAAATGTCGCAGTGCTGCTAGAGAAGGGATGTGGAAAAATATGAGAAGTAATCGCATTGGGTTTAGGGTTGTTATGGAAATTAAAAATGTTACTTCATTGTCTAAGAACTTTCTGAATCTCCGTTGATGAGCAATTGAAAAATAAACAGGATCAGTAAAGCCAGAAAACTAGCTGATGCGGTTGAAATAATCAGGGGTAAAATATCAATGGATTCTTCTCGGTTTAACCAATATCCAATATAAATTCCTACGCTGGAAACAACAGAGATAATCAGTTGATAGATTTTTTGTTCTAAGGGAACACGATTTTTAATGAGTGCGATCGCCAACAAAATAACACCAACGATTAACACAACTCCCGGCGGAGGAAAAGTTAAATTTTTGTCAAAAATAGCGATCGCAATTAACCAAACACCCGCCCCCATCAATGCTGTTCTGACGTATAAACCCCAATCCGTTACAGGGGAAGATGGCAGTTTTTCCGGTTGAGTGACAGGGATATTTGGTATCGGAGGAGGTGCTGGTGCACGTCGGGAACGTTGAGGAAGATTGTGTGGAGGTGGAGAAGATTTAACAGTCTTTTTGCTTTTTGGTTGAGGGAGTAAATCTAACCATTCTTGCACAGATTGAGGTCGAAATGTGGCAAAAAGTTCCATCCCCGAAAGAATAGCTCTATTGACTTCATCGCTGATATTAGGATTAATTGTTTTGGGAGGAAGTAAATCATCTTCTTGTTTTTCTGCTTTGTTTAAAACTCTTTTGAATGCGCTACTAGGAACTGTTTTTGTTAACATGAAGTATAGTGTAGCAGCCAAAGCATATACATCTGTATAAGATCCTTGAGGTTTATCCCGATAATGTTGCTCTATAGGCGCAAAACCACAGGTTGTAAATTCGGTGAATTCAGGCTCAGTATCAATAACATCACGGGCAATCCCAAAATCAATCAAAATTGCTTCCGTTTCATTCTCGCTTTTGACGCGACGAATAATGTTCTTGGGATTAACATCACGATGTAATAGGATCGGTTTAAAACTATGGATATACTTTAGGGCATCTCCGATTTGTTGAATATACAATATAGCTTCTGCTTCTGATAAAAAATTCCGATTGTCTTCGAGCCAATCTTGTAAATTTTGACCTTCAATATATTCCATAACTAAACAAGGAAAATCATTAATGAAAAAAGGGCTTTTACTTCGTACAATGTAAGGATGATTACATTTTGCTAGGCGTATAGCTTCATTGAAAAAATCATCTCTATTTTTTTCATCTTGTTGGTTCCCTCTTTCATATTTTTTTAGAGTTTTAACCACAACTTTTTGATGATTTTTAGTATGAGCAAGAAAAGTTATTCCAAAACCACCACTGCCAATTTTTTTTTCAATTATATAATCTTTTAACTTCATCCCGGATCGCCAGTACAACGGATTATCCTCTTGATTTTTCCTATCCATTCCAAAGTTTTGATGTATTTTTTCTGTATCTTCCTTATTGGTCTCACCCAACCCAGAACCATTACTATCATCATCCTGTTGATTCTTCATAACAGATCTCCCCTGGTTATTCAATTATGATCACAGAGAAACAAGCGATCGCTTTTCCCCTTCAGACAAAAAGACTGTTTGATTCTCAAGCCGAAAATTGATCCAGAGGGCGGGTTAATAACAGTTATTGGTGGTCAGCCCAAATTCTGACAAAATCCACCCCGACAATTTTCTCTTGTGGATCAATTTTATCCCCTTAATTTCTAGGAAACAATCTATTTTTAATAAAAATTAATAAACTTTAGATGCCCTAGTAAACCAGTTTAACATTGAAAACATAACCCTCATTTCTGAGCGTCTCAAAAACGTTATTAATCTTGTTGTGATTATCAGTAATTTCTTTTTGTAATCGACAAATCAAATTAGCAACATCACCATTGAGTTTAGTCGGATCATCTCCCCAAATAGCTTGAATTAAATCGGGATGTTTACACAAAGTAGGTTCCCCCAGATTCTGATGATTTTGTTCAGCCATATAATCAACCATTTTCCGTTGTAAAGGAGTTAATTTGATGGGGTAGCGGTTATCTCCCGTAACGACAAACAACTTGCTTTGACTCAGATTATACTCCAAAAAAGATTCAGGTTGAGGCTTTTTAGTAGAATCTTTTTCATCCCAAAATGTTAATTTAAAAGGTAAAGTTTCTGATGAGCTATAGATCAAAATTAGAGCTTCATGGTGAAGACGAACTCCTTTATCTCCTTGTAGTCGTACATCCTGATCCGATCCCCCAGGATGTCTGATCCAAGTTCCATTAGCACTACCTTCATCAACAACCCACCAAAAGCCTTGGTTTCCTTTTTGAAGGATATAACAATGGGTTCTGGAAACCCGTTCTTCAGGATCAGGTTGAAGAACAATATCATTATGATCTAAACGACCAATTCTAATAATAGTTTCTTCTGTTTTAGAGACTAGGGGATAATTCTGCTCCCGACCATCAGGGTATTGAATTTTCAGAAATGGCACTTCTGGGTTAATCATATTTTCCACCGTCCAGATAGAATATAGATAAATTATTGATCTATTATGAATCATCTATCATACCTGAAAATCCCAAAGATATCGAAAATTTAAACTTATTTTAACAAAAATCAGAACTTCAATAAAATCAAGAAATGCTAAGTAGGGTACCAGGGTAAAAAAATATCCACAGTGTGGAGTAGATTTGGAGAAAAATCTATAATTTGCTGGAAAAAACACTTCTAATTTTCCTATCTATTGCACGATTTGGAATTGATTAATAGTAGTTAAAGTACAGTCTATTTCCCTGTAAATAGGCATTCCAACCTCTGGATTCACTTTTTGTCACTTTTTGTCACTTTTTTCACCTCTGAATTCACTTTTTGGCAACTTTTTTTCAGTGAGAGGGTGGTAGGCTATTAACAGAATCAATTTTGTTCGATAGGTTTCAACCTGTCGCTACAAAGTTAAAGTCCGCCTACGCGCACTCAGAACAGATCCAAGAAACCGGGTTTTTCCCAAAAAATTCAGACTCAAGACTTCAGGAGATCAACCAATGAACAGTTAAATGTATTAGATATAGCAGCTACTGCGGGATGGATTAACACAAATGTCTATGTCAAACGCGGTTGGCGTGTCAAAATATCTGCTAGGGGAAGGTGGAGTAATGGAAATTATGCAAGGTCTGACAGAACAGTGTTTCGACCCTTCTACGGGCCTGATGGTTTCAGCGATACATCATATCCAACAACTGAGCTGCTAGTACCAACAACATTAACTGGTTCTTTAATTGGACGAATAGGCAATAGTCAGCCATTTGCTATCGGCTCTAATTTAACCTTTGTAGCTGCTAATGATGGCTGGTTATATTTATCAATGAATGATAAGCCTGGAACATTTAATGACAATCAAGGTTCCCTCAATGTAACTGTTCAATTACATCAATATAGGAGCAGATAATAATACAGCTTATATTCTTAAGCAAGGTTTATCTGGGTATCCACCAAAACTTAATGTAATAACACAAATTGATTATGCTGTGGGAGATAGGTATGTAAAATCCGGCAACCCATTTAACAATTTGGTTATACCTTAGTTAGTGGAGGTGGTGATAATTTAATCAAAATTTGGCGAGTACAGGAATAAATATTAGGGTTTGTAGGACAGGCTTCTAGCCTGTAATTTTCCATTAAGTGCAGAAAAATTTCATTTTGAGGAGTCAATTGACAAAATAATGATTAATTCGTTATAATCAATATATATCAACTCTTTGTTGATATGTATTGATTTAAGAGTATGGACAGTAAAGATTAATTTCAGTTAAAATCAATTAATAACAATAATCAATAGTTAATTTTATGAATCTAGTAACTTTAGAAATTCCTGACCAATTAATGAGTCAATTACAACAACAAAAAGATTCTGTGCAAACTGTTTTGCTTAAAGCCTTAGAAGAATATTTAGCCAAACAGCAATCAAATATTACCAAAACCCAAACGTGGGAACTTTGTGGTAGTTTAGAAATACCATTACCTGAATCTCAATTTATCAATAATCAAAGTTCAGAATTATCTACTAACTATGCTGAACACATTGATGAGATTTTATATTAAAGGTGGCTTAAGTGGAAAAGTTGTGCTGTACTTAAGCCACCCTACGAAAAAGACTATTACATCTCCTAGAAAATAATTTGTGATGGCTAGAAAATTGATGGAAAATTAAGGAATGCGATCGCTGAGTTAAAAAAGGGGGGCGGGTTTAGTTAGGTGATCGGTTGGAATTAAAGATTTATTGAGAACCCGCCCCTACAGGATGGTTGATCATTAATTAGAAACTCATTTGAGGAACATAATCAATGAGGGTGGCGACATCTGCCTGAATTTTTGTCAGTATTGAATTGATGAAAAGTTAAAGAATGCGATCGCTGACTTCAAAACAGGAGTGCGGGTTTAGTGAGGTTATTAGTGGGAATTAAAGATTTTTTCAGAACCCCCCTCAAAAAAAGTTAAAATTAGCCCGAAACCCAGTATTTAAGGACATCCGGTTAATCTCAGTTTCGTTAACATCACATTTGTTGACCCCAATCGAGAGGATTGAGAGGGTCAGGAAGTATAATGAAAAACTGAACTCAGGTTTCTCAAACACTCATAGTCAGTCAAAATCAACTTCTAGTTGAGGTGGGATGAGATTGAAGATCAGAAACCTCAGTCCAACTTTAAAACTCCCTCTGTTGCTTGTAAAATCGTGACTAGAAGACTATTAACTGTTCATGACTAAGGGTTGACGGCGAGCGTTTCCACACTCCTTACCCATGCTCATCACCGTGTTACGATGACGACAGAGAGAGAATCGACAGAAGAAGAAGGAAGATAAAATACATGGAAGAGATCATTAAGTCAATATCCTTTGATGGACGGGATATTAGACTCAAAATAGGTTTACTTGCGCCACAGGCAGGTGGAGCCGTTTTAATCGAGTCTGGAGATACATCAGTTCTAGTGACTGCGACTCGCGCCGAAGGCAGACCCGGATTAGATTTTCTACCCTTGTTGGTGGACTATGAAGAGCGACTGTACGCCGGGGGAAGAATTCCAGGGGGATTCTTACGTCGGGAAGGTCGTCCACCCGATCGCGTGACTCTAACTAGCCGTTTAATTGACCGTCCCTTACGTCCTCTAATTCCCCATTGGTTACGCGATGATATTCAGGTTGTAGCTACAACTTTGTCCATGGATGAACAAGTACCCCCGGATGTATTAGCGGTGACGGGTGCTTCTGTAGCCGTGATTTTGGCAAGAATTCCCTTTTTTGGGCCGATGGCTGCGGTACGGGTGGGATTAGTTGGAGATGATTTTATTATTAATCCAACTTACCGAGAAGTGAAGAATGGGGATTTGGATTTAGTCGTGGCGGGTTCCCCGGATGGCGTGGTGATGGTGGAAGCGGGGGCGAACCAACTCCCAGAACAGGATATCATCGAGGCGATCGATTTTGGTTATGAAGCGGTTTGTGATTTAATCAAGGCCCAAGAGGAATTAATGCGGGACTTGGGGATTGAATTAAAACCCGGAGAACCCCCGGAAGGAAATACGGGTTTAATCCAATTTATCCGCGATCGCGTGACTCTCCCCGTTAAACAAGTTCTCCAACAACACGACTTGGATAAAACGGCACGGGATGCCCACTTGGATGAAATCAAGGAACAAGAAATTATTACCCCCATTGAGACGTTAGCGGAAGATGATCCGATCCGGGTGGCAACAACGGAGGATTCTAAATTGGTGAGTCAGATTTTCAAAGATCTCACCAAGGAATTAATGCGTCAGCAAATTGTCCAAGATAGCGTCCGGGTAGATGGTCGTAACCTAGATCAAGTGCGTCCGGTATCTTGTAAAGTCAGTTGTTTACCGAAACGGGTACATGGGAGTGCCTTGTTTAATCGGGGTTTAACTCAGGTGTTATCTATTGCTACCTTGGGAACGCCGGGAGATGCTCAGGATTTGGATGATTTGCATCCCCAAGAAGAAAAACGCTATATGCACCATTACAACTTTCCTCCTTATTCCGTTGGGGAAACAAAACCCATGCGGGCGCCGGGACGGCGAGAAATTGGTCATGGAGCGTTAGCTGAACGGGCCTTAGTTCCCGTCTTACCGTCTAAGGATCAATTTCCCTATGTGATTCGGGTGGTGTCGGAAGTCTTATCGTCTAACGGCTCAACCTCAATGGGTTCAGTGTGTGGATCAACTTTGGCATTGATGGATGCCGGAGTTCCGATTTCTAAACCCGTGAGTGGGGCGGCGATGGGATTAATTAAAGAAGGGGAAGAAGTTCGGATTCTCACCGATATCCAAGGAATTGAAGACTTTTTGGGAGATATGGACTTCAAGGTAGCGGGAACCGATAGTGGAGTCACCGCCCTACAAATGGATATGAAGATCACCGGGCTACCGATGAAAACGGTGGCGGATGCTATTTATCAAGCCAAACCTGCCCGACTGCATATCCTAGAAAAAATGTTAGAGGTGATTGGCAAACCTCGTTCTGATTTGTCTCCCTACGCGCCTCGGTTGTTAACCTTGAAAATTGATCCTGATTTAATTGGTTTGGTGATTGGCCCTGGTGGGAAAACCATTAAGGGGATTACCGAAGAAACCGGAGTCAAGATTGATATTGATGATGATGGCACAGTGACCATTGCTTCAACCGATAGCGAGAATGCCGCCCGTGCCTATCAAATTATTCAAGGCATGACCCGCAAGTTGAATGCGGGGGATGTGTATGTGGGCCGGATTACTCGGATTATCCCCATTGGTGCCTTTGTAGAATTACTTCCGGGTAAAGAAGGAATGATTCATATTTCCCAGTTAGCAGACTACCGAGTTCCTCGTGTTGAGGATGAGGTATCTGTTGGGGATGAGGTCATTGTCAAAGTTCGGGAGATTGACAGCAAAGGTCGGATTAATCTGACTCGTCTGAATATTCATCCTGATGAAGCTGCGGCTGCCCGTGCTGCTGCGGTGAAATAGTCATTGACATCCGCCCCCTCGTTCTACGAGGGGGATTCCATCTATTGCAACAAATCGAAAATCGATAATTGTTGAAATTCTGGCGGGTTGACGCTTCTTTGGGTGCTGCTATCCTTGGATAGTCTGATGCTTCCTCCACGCCCGTTCCTCTAATTTCTTGGCTTGAGTGATAAATTGTTTTTGAAGTTTGGCGTTTTTGGGTTTCTTTTTACCTCCTTTGTATTCAGAAATGCAGAAGTTGAACACTACCCGCACACACCCAAATAGCTTGGCTAATCCCAATTTCTGGGAGGGTGTTGGATAACATCGATATCGATATCGGGCTTTCATTTTTCTTCTAAATCTCTTTTTTAATCATACACTAACTTAGAATAAAAAGCCTAACTAGAAGTTAGGGGCTTTAAACCCAAATTTTTGGTAACCAGTTATCAGTTTTTAATTACGAATTACGAATTACGAATTAAGAGTTAAGAGTTAAGAGTTAAGAACAATTCGTAATTCGTAATTTCCAATTCGTAATTATTAAATCACTTGAGATTCAAAGGCTCCAATATCAATGATGTTGTTAACAATCCGGGTAAAGTTTGCCCCCCGTTGGTCAAATAGTCCGGGATCAGTATAGGGGATAGCAAAGCTATTATTTCCGGCATTAATCGCAAGGCTAGTGCTGGCTAAGGCGAGAGTCGGTGTGGTTCCACCATTATTTTGTAAAGGACTGAGTAACGGATCAATCGGGGTCGTGCTACTGCCAACAATATCATTTTTAACCCCATTGACTAAGCCTTCCCCTCCAGTTCCGTCTCCAATTAAGTTGTTACCCCCACTGTTGAAAGCAAACTCAATAGATGCCCCCACATCGGGATCAAGAGGAGCCGTATTACTGGCAATGATAGTGTTTTTGAGGTTACTGACCCCGCCAATATTTCGGACACCGCCACTATTGTTGGTGGCTTGGTTGAAACCTACCGTGCTATTAGTTATCGTCAACTCCGCTACAGAGTTAAACACCCCGCCCCCGATATTAGCTGTATTGTTAGCAATGGTACTATTAACAACTTGGACTTGACCATCAATCACAATTATTCCACCGCCATTGCTGCCTGTGTTATTGCTGATTGTGCTGTTTTCAATGATCAGTTTACCGGAGTTGGCGATCGCACCCCCATTATTCGCTTGGTTTCCGTCTAGCCAACTATCGATCACCTGAACATTACTGGTTGATGAACTAATATTAATCGCACCGCCTCGGCTGCCTGTAGTCGTGCTAGAACTACTGGGTATAGTTCCCGCCGGGAAGCCGTTGGTTAGTTTCAATCCCTCAAAGGTGACGTTGCCTCCATTGACGTTAAAAATGTTATAGTCCCCTCCGGTATCCCGACGAATCGTAAGTTGATCGGCTCCTGGGCCATCGAAGATGATATCGCTGTTGATGCCGGGTAAGGCACTGGTGAGGTTAATCACCCCAGAGGAAGCTTGATCAGCAAAGGTAATCGTATCTTCTCCAAGTAAGGAATGAGCATTGAGAATCGCTTGACGTAAAGATCCTTCCACTAAAGCATAATCTTCTGGGGCTTGACTCTGGGTATCACCGAGTTGAGTAACGGCGGTATCATTAGCTTCAATCGTAACCGTTGCCGTATTTTCTTCAGGACTAATTTTGTAATCCCCTTCTGCCAAAACCAAAGTCAAGGATTCATCGGCTTCTGCGGGAATATCATCAATCGGAGTCAGGATAATATCAATGCTGGCTTGATCATTGGGAAGGGTAAAGACGGCGGTAGAATCATTATTAATCGTCAGGGCTTGCCCCGTTGATGTCGTGAGGGTGTAGTCATTGGCAGTAATTTTATCGGATTCTAGGGTAAGGTTGATGGGTAAATCCCCATAAGTATCCGGTGCGCGACTAATCCGATAAACTCCGTTCTTGGGCTGTTCGTTTTCGACTTTAGTAGTTGTGGGTTCGGTGGCTGTAGCTTCTACAGTCGTTAAGCTTAGGGTGGCTTTGTCATCGTCTTCAATCGTGACAACGGTTGTGGGGTTGTCGCTTCCGACCTGTCCATTCTTGTCAAAATTAGCAAAGGAGAGTTGCAGGGTGCGGTCAGGTTGAACCCGAACATTACCAGTAATTTCAATAGGAACGTTTGCCTTGCTTTGGTTGGGGGCAAAAGTCAGTGATACTGGCCCAGCTTTGAAGTCCGTACCCGATACCGCAGTCCCACTGGTCAACACCACATCAACGCGGGACTGTTGACTAATATCCCCTGAACGAGACACTTCAACCTGATTAAACTGACTAGAGGTATCCCCCTCCTCAACCTCATAGTTGGTCTGCACAAAATTATAGGTGGGTGGGGAATCATCATCGGCGATGGTGAGAATCGCTTCCGGTGCGGTTGTTCCGGTTTGTCCCTCGTTGTCAAAGTTAGAAAATGAGAGAGAGATGGCTTCGCTGGATTCGGATACTTCGTCTCCTTTAATTGTAACTTGTAGAGTTTTGCTGGTTTCTCCCGGTTGAAATTGTAGGGGGATTTGAGCGGGGGTATAGTCTTCTTGAGGGGTAGCTCCGTTTGGGGAGCCTGCATTTAAGCCAACCGTAACGGATGAGGCAATATCAACTTTTCCAGAACGAATCACCGTGATTTCACTGAAGGTAATGTCGGCATTATTTTCCCGCACCTCATAAACATTAGTCGTGAAATCATAAGTGGGGACATTATCATCATCAATCACCAGTAAATCCGCAGTGGGATGGAGATTGCCCACTAAACTACCAAGAGGAGCACTCAGGGATAAATTAATCGTTTTGTTTTGGTCAGAAGCCAAATCCCCTGTAATCGTAATTGGAACAGTTTGGGTGATTTCTCCAGCCTTAAAATTAACCGTGATCGGCCCTGGGGCAAAGTCTACATTGGGGACGGCGTTAACTCCAGTCAAGTTGACATTGACGGAGGAGTCTACATTAATATCCCCAGAACGATTAACTTCAACAACTTGAGTCACATTGGTTGAGTTACCTTCGAGGGTTTGGAAGAATTTGCCAGTGAAGTCATAGGTAGTGGGGCCATCATCGTCGTTAATATTGAGGAGGGCTTGGGGGTTGAGGGTTCCGGCTTGTCCACTGGGTTGAAAGTTGTCTGGATCAAATGACAACACAATCACCTCTGAGGGTTCAATGGTATCATCCCCAATCATCGGAATTTCAAAGCTCTTTTGAGTCTCGCCTTCAGCAAAATCCAGGGTGATTTCCGTCGGTTCCACGTCAACGCCTGGTGTTCCGCCGTTTTCTAAAGCTGGAGTCAGGAGAATTTTGATACTGGATGCCAGGTCTGTGTCAAAACTGCGGTCAATGGTAATAGTGGCTTTCTGAGGAATTCCTGGATCGCCTTCAAAAACAG
Organism: Planktothrix serta PCC 8927; assembly: GCF_900010725.2. Classification (NCBI taxonomy): domain Bacteria; kingdom Bacillati; phylum Cyanobacteriota; class Cyanophyceae; order Oscillatoriales; family Microcoleaceae; genus Planktothrix; species Planktothrix serta. The sequence goes on from NZ_LR734869.1 coordinate 172,632, forward strand.
AATATTCAGCCTGACTAAAATTATAAACAGGAGGCGAGGGTGGGAGATCTTCGCTGGTGATGACTCCAAGGGCGGTCAATTGTTGGGGGTTGGCCGTGTACAGAAAACCGGATTCAGCCAAAGTCAGATCAATAGTTTTTCCGGCTTCTTCAAATTTATCATCATCAATGGGAACAACTGTCACTGTTGCGGTTGTAGCGTTTGCGGCAAAGGAAACACTGCCTTGGGTATCAGTAAAGGTGTTATCCCCCGTGACCGTATAGTTTTCTCCAAGTTTAGCCGTACCCCCAACGCTGAAGTTGACGGTTATCGGCAAGTCTAGGGAACCTCCCTGACGAGTGAAGGTATAAACTAAGCCTTCTCCGGTGTTTTCGGGAACTTCACCCGGAGACAGGGACAGACTAATCTGGGAGGGAGAAGGAGGAAGGGGGATGATGATCGCGGTTTCCTCTTTTGGGGGGAAATTTCCCGATGAACTAATGTCGTTATCTTGTAGGGTGAGGGAAACTTCTTGGGATTCTCCGAGGGTTGCTCCTCCTGTGGGGTTAGATAGAATTAGCCCAAAGCTTTCATTGGGTTCAGTTTGTTGATCATCAATAACGGTCAGAGGAATAGGGACTATTTTGAAGGTTTCGTAGGGTTGAAATACGACTTCAACGGCTTCTAAATTGACATCACTGGCGGTGGCAGTATCGGGTTGTAATTCCAGTTCTGCACTAACGGTATTGAAGGGGGAACCCGCCCGTTGAACATTGACGAATAGGGCTGGTGTTTCGCCTTCTTGAACTTGTAGGGGACTGGTATTCGTAAACTCAATAATAGGCGTAAGGCTTTCAATCGATTGGGTAAAGTTAGCTTGATTATTCAGGCTTGTAGCTTGGGTTTCTTGAACAATAATAAGTTGTTGATTGCTTAATGTATCTTCGATAACGGTGTCGTTTCCGACTTGAACGAACCGCAAATCAGCAAATTTTAATTCATTAGTTAATCCAATTAAATCGACTCCAATCCGAAAGTCAGTAATACTATCAACTAAGCCATCGAGCAGTTCTCGACCGATCACAAATACATCCGAACCCCCGCCTCCAGTCAGTTCATTGTCTCCACTTCCGGTGTAGAGAAGATCGTTTCCTTTATCCCCAAATAGTTGATCGTCTCCACTACTGTCAAATAGGGTATCGTTGCCCTGTCCGCCATAGAGGAGATCTTCACCTTCGCCACCATTGAGTTGATCGTCCCCAGCATTGCCATAAACAACGTCATCTCCTGATTCTCCTTCGAGGGTATCGTTCCCTATATCCCCAAACAGCAGATCATTGCCTGTACCTCCAGAAAGCAAATCTGGATCTTGACCCCCGTTCAGGGTATCGTTTTCCCCTAATCCTTGTAAGGTGTCGTTTCCAGCAAATCCTAGGATTTCATCGGGTTCGGGTGTCCCGGTTAGGAAATCATTACTTGCAGTACCCATAAGTTGTGTCATATCCAAAAACCTAAATTTTATGTTGGTGATTGATTGAAAACAGGAACAGGGTTAAATCTCACTTTTTCTGTATTAATTAATACAAAGCAACAGATTGACCCTAATCCGGTGCATTCTCTCCCTAAGTTAGTCAGTCGTATACAGAATTTTTAGCGGACATAGAAATATCGTTAACACTAGGTAGCTTACCCAACAGTTCTGTTTTTGTTAACAAATCTCAACGCTGAAATTACTGATCTTTAATCGTTGAGGCGAATTTTATCTGCCTAGATTTGTAACAGACTGTAAAGATTACCCCCCAACGATTAAACTTCGTTACAAGATCGTTCATTCGGACAAAGGGTATGATACCTTCTACCCATAACGATCAAACACTGTTCTGAATGAAGGGAGAAAAACCAGTGAAGTTAGAGATGGGATACTCAACGGCTTCTAATAATCAAGATCAAGGCGTCGGTGCTTATGTGGCAGACTTACAACTGCACATGACGTTACAAGCTCGTAACTTAGTTCCCAACCTGACTCAAGCTCGTGATTCTCGTGAGCAACTGCTACAGCAAACCCAGGCCGACTTAGAAAAATTCATTTCTCGGCAAACGCTATAGTTCAGTTTGGCCATCAACCCTGAGCACCCATGAAGGGAAACAGGAGCTATCTTTTTCTTCAATCCCTAATTTCAAATCAATTGAGGGATTTCGATAACATCATTGATCAAGAGCATCTCTGATGTCAGGTTGTTTCGGATTGCTATTAAATCGCAATAATCGAAATCGTCTCGTCCTAATGTTTTTAGGGCAATTTTTTCTAGGGTATCTCCGGGTTGAACTTTATAGGACACCCAATTATAGGATTGTCCATCTAAGGGAAATCCCGATGATTTTTGTAACCATTTTTGATAATTATCATCTCGATTGTTAGTTAAACGAGATTCGGTTTGTTTGAGGGCAAATTGCCAAACTTTGTAACCCTCTAAGCTAAGGTGTAAGCCATCTGTTGTCAATTCCGAACGGATATTTCCCGGAGTATTGGTAAACCGTTGATGAAAATCTAAATATAGGCTTCCTTGGTTTTGGACTTGTTGCGCCAAATTTTGATTCAGTTCTCGAATTAAAGAATTTTGAATTGAAAAAGTTAGGGTTTTTGTGGGTAACTGAGTCGGAAAAACAGATTGAACTAAAATTTGAGTATCAGGATAATGTTGTTGGATATAATTCAAAATTTTTTGATAATTTTTTAATATCTCTACAATGGGAACTTTATTTTTTAAATCATTAATTCCCGCTAAAATATAAATATTATTAGGATTATTTTTAGCAAAAATATCCAGACGTTTTAAAATTCCGCTTGTCGTATCCCCTGAAATCCCTTGATTTAACCATAATGTTCCCGATGGTAATAAACTATTAGGAAACCACATACTTAGGGAATCTCCTAATAAAATATTCAGAGGAGATGAATCAGATTTTTTAGCAATTTTATATTGAATTAAATCAGATTCTTGCTTTAATATATCCAGCCAATCTTGATAATTTGGTTGATCAATTTCAGATTCTAAATGAGTATAAATTTGATTTTTATACAGAGCAAAAAGTCGCTTTTGGTACATTTCAATGCCAGTTTTTGGAATCATAAAAATTAAGCCTAATTTAACTACAAAGACACAAATAAGTTGTAAACACTAACCTGATCATTGCTATTGTAAATAATAAAAGCGAGGAATGAAATAATCCCTCGCACTGAAATAGATTAAAAGGAGTTTTCTTGACTCAGGTTACTCATTAATCATGGATTCATCAAGACATTTTATAAAAATATCTTGACGGGTTTAGTAAGTTTCAACGTGCCAACGATGTCCTTTCTTGAGTTGTTTTTGATAGTTACTCCAGTTGACATCAAATTTACCCGCAGCCGCTGACATTCCTTCATCAATACCGCCTTCCATACCTTTCAAACCACAAATATAAGTATGGGTATTCTCTTTCTGAACTAACTCCCACAGTTGATCGGCATTTTCTTTAATCCGATCTTGAATATACATTCTGCCACCTTCGGGATTTTGCTGTTCACGACTAATGGCATAAGTTAAGCGGAAGTTATCAGGAAATTCCCGTTGTAACTGTTCCAAATCTTCCTTATACAGAATATTGGCAGTGTAGGGAATTCCAAAGAATAACCAAGCTAACCCTCGGAATTTATAGTCTTCATGTTGTTCTTTAAACATCCGCCACAGGAAAGCCCGGAAAGGTGCAATTCCTGTACCCGTTGCCATCATCACCACAGTGGCTTCTTCGTCATCAGGGAGTAACATTTCCTTACCCACAGGCCCAGTGATGGCAACATCGGCCCCCACTTCTAAATTGCACAGATGGGTAGAACAAACACCATAGACAGTTTCCCCGGTTTCAGGATGTTTGTATTCCAGTTGGCGAACACATAAGGAAACAGTCTGATCATCGAGTTTGTCACCATGACGAGTTGAGGCAATAGAATATAGCCTTAACTTATGGGGTTTACCTTTGTTATCGTTTCCCGGAGGAACAATCCCAATACTTTGACCTTCGAGATAGCGTAAATCTCCACCAGAAATGTCAAAGGTGACGTGACGGACTGTACCTAGACCCCCTTCAGCCACCAATTCATAGTTCTCGATACATTTCCCCATATAGGGATTGTTGGGACGGTAGATATTAACGGGAATCTCCGTTTTAGCCTTGGCGTGAGTCATGGGCTTAGTTTTTTCTTCAGATGGTTGACTCTGCTGTCCATTGCTGGAAGCCACGGTCGTTGCATCTTGAGGTTCACCTGCGGGGCGAATATTAACAATTTTTCCTCCCAATCGAGCAATCCGACGCATTTCTTGATTCATGCGGTCATAAGGCACGGTGATGTACACAATGCCACTGCGACGAATTGGAAAGTTAAGTTTGTCTGTATTTTCCCCTTGTCGCAGTCCCTCTACTTCAAAGATAAAGACACGGCTGTTTGCTCCTGTCTTTGTTGCAACACCAGTTCCACTCTTGAGATACATTCGTTTCTTCTCCCTTAGAATACCGAAGCTCTTAACTAACAAAATGTGACAAATACATCACTTTAGGTTTTTTTAACCTGCGATGGACAAAAACAGTCAAACATCCCCATCCCCTTTCACGCTGGCCTAGGGGGTGTTACTGTTGTCAATTTGCACTTTGCACTATTTTACAACCTAGTGTTCATCGGCTAATCCCAATTGAGAAGAGGTTAGGAGAGCAGGAAGTGGGAACCGAGGCAGAAAAAATTATCGAATTGGTACGAACGGAAAGAACGAGTAGGCTATTCTGAAACATCTTCCCTGTTTTACTCATTGAGAAATTCAGCTTCACAAATTGTGGATTCTCGTTGTTCTAAATCTTCTGTATCCCATAATCCATTAAAAAATGTAGTATAAAAATATTCTCCACCCTGTTGAACGTCAATTTTAGGAGAATTTTTAGGATATTGAGTAGGATCTGAAATTCCCCGTTGTGCTTGATAATAAATATAGGTATCTGAGTTAACGCACATAACATGATAAAAGTCTTTATTCGCGCCAGGTTCATCTCCTAATTTATAACGGGCTAAACCTCGGTTTAAATAGGCTTTAATAAAGTTAGGATCAATATTCAAAACTTGATCAAAATCATCAATTGCAGCTTGATATTCTTTTAAACTATGGTAAACACAGCCCCGATTATAATAGGCATAAACATTGTAGGGATCAATTTGTAAAGCTCGATTATAATCTCGAATTGCTCGATCATTATTTCCTAATTGATGATGACATAATCCTCGATTAATATAAGCTTTAACATAATTAAATTCTAATTCCGTAGCTTTATTAAAATCATCTAAAGCTTTTTCTTTGATTCCTAACAAATAGAAAGCTCGACCTCGATTATAATAGGTTTTATGATTATCGGGATTCAGGGATAAAGCTTGATTATAATGGGTAATGGCGTCTTGATAATTTCCTGATTGAGCGATCGCCAATCCCAAATTATTATAAACCGCATCACTTTTAGGATTAAAAGATAGAGCTATTTTAAAATCCTGAATAGCTTTATCATATTTTCCCAAATGTCTCCAAGCATTGCCGCGATTCAGATAAGCATCGGGTAATTTCGGTTCTATTTGTAAAGCTTTTGTTAAATCATTAACCGCTTGTTGATACTCTTTCAAATAATAGTAAACTAGACCCCGATTATTGTAAGCAGTAGCATAATTAGGGTTTAATTGAATCACTTGATCAAAATCCTTCAAAGCACCCCGATAATTTCCTTGGCGTGCTTTTGTTAACCCTTGTTCATAAAATCGCTTACTATTGTTAAACATGGAACTTCCTCTGGGTTGATTAAATGCAGTTAGTTTTTGGAGAAATATTAAACTCTATTAAAGATAGGCAAGCTCTACTAACATTTACTTTGAGTTTTTTAGCTTGATAATCTCATCAGTTGATCAAGAAGCCTACACAAAATTTAAGACCTCCAGACACTTCCTTGTTATAGCATTGCTGTCCATTCCACACTTTCTATGATATAGCAGGGAACAGGGAACAGGGAACAGACAAGAAAAAAGTTCTCTATTTAGGTTTTGCATCAGTCTATGTCCTAACTGCCTTGGCGACTGCTATATCAAATTCAGAATTTAAAAGGAATAAGTTTGGACAAAAGATCTAAACACAGGATCAATTCATAAATTAACCCGATCTAAACTTTGGAAATGTATAACCTCTGAAACTCCAAACCTAATCCTTAATTTATTCTCAATAAAAAACCCCCAAACCGGAAGAGTTTGAGGGAATATTAAAGCGTTTTTTTGATTTTTGAGTTAAGCTACAACGAAATTCACTAATTTTCCAGGGACAACAATTACTTTTTTAATCGTTTTATCCCCAATATGACGTTGACTAACTTCAGAATTTCGGGCATATTCTTCTAAAGTTTGGTGATCTGTCGTCGCCGGGACTTGCAGCGTACCGCGTGTTTTACCATTAATTTGAATCACTAAGGTAATTTCATCAACGACTAACGCTTCTGAGTCATACTTAGGCCAAGTTTGGGTATGAATTGAACCCGTTTTACCAATAATTTGCCATAATTCTTCAGCAATATGAGGAGCAAACGGTGCTAATAATTTCAACAGCGTTTCAATTCCTTCAGAATAAATCGGAGACTCTTTACAATTCGCTTCTGATAAAGCATTACTGAGTTTCATTAACTCTGAAACTGCGGTATTAAATTGATAGTCTCCATCTAAATCCTCACTGACTTCTTTAATCGCAGTATGAATCGCCCGTTTTAAGTCTTTTTCGCCTTTGCTTAATTCCCGATTCTTGGGTTTTGAAGTAGAAATTTCAGCAAATTCTGTGACAATTCTCCAAACGCGATTTAAGAAGCGAAATTGTCCTTCAACATCCGCATCTTCCCATTCTAAATCCTTCTCAGGAGGGGCTTTAAATAGAATAAACATCCGAGCGGTATCTGCCCCATATTTCCCCATGACTTCTAATGGATCAACCCCATTATATTTAGATTTAGACATCTTCTCATAAAAGACTTCTAACTTTTCTCCAGTTGTAGGATCTTGGGGATTACTAGGGCTAACTTGTGAAGGGAAAAAATACTTTCCAGTGGTGCGGTTTTTATAGGTAATTCCCTGCACCATCCCTTGAGTTAATAACTTTTCAAAGGGTTCTTTACAGTGTAATAATCCGCGATCGCGTAACACTTTTGTAAAGAATCGAGAGTACAATAAATGCAAAATGGCGTGTTCAATTCCTCCCACATATTGATCGACTCCCATCCAATCATTTGTAATTACTGGATTGAATACTTGTTGATCATTTTTGGCATCAGGATAACGCAGGTAATACCAAGAGGAATCAATAAAAGTATCCATCGTATCCGTTTCCCGTTTGGCGGGAGTTCCACAACTAGGACAAGGCACGTTAATCCAATCTTCTAATTGGGCTAAAGGAGATAAACCTCGACCGCTAAATTTAACATTTTCAGGCAATTTTACAGGCAAATCTTGATCAGGAACAGCCACCGCCCCACAATTCGGACAATGAATAATCGGAATCGGTGTTCCCCAATATCGTTGACGGGAAATCAACCAATCTCTGAGGCGATATTGAATAATTCCTTTGCCATAACCTTCATCTTCAGCGTAGTCAATAATTGCTTGTTTTGCGTGTTCGGAATGTTCCCCACTAAAATTACAGGATTCAACTAAAATACCTGTCCCCGTATAAGCCGTTTTAATCTGATCATTTTCCTCATTATCGTTATCTGCATCATTGGTAACAATGACTTGCTTGATGGGTAAATCGTATTGAGTTGCGAATTGAAAATCACGGACATCATGGGCAGGAACCCCCATGACCGCGCCTGTTCCATATTCATATAAAACATAATCCGCAATCCAAATCGGAATTTCTTCCTCATTAAAGGGATTAATAACTTTTCCACCTGTAGGAACGCCGCGTTTGGGTTTATCTTCAGAAGTGCGATCCGTGTTACTTTCGGTTTTAACCTCTTGAATAAACGCTTCAACAATCGCTTTTTGTTCGGGCGTTGTTACCTGGGAAACTAAGGGATGTTCCGGGGCTAATACGACATAGGAAACCCCGTAAACCGTATCGGGACGAGTGGTAAAAACAGCAATGTTTTCATCTAACCCAATAATCGGAAATTCTAACTGTGCCCCAATGGATTGTCCGATCCAATTGGCTTGCATTAATTTAACTCGTTCCGGCCATCCGTTTAAATGTTCTAAATCGTTGAGCAATTCGTTAGCATAGTCGGTAATTTTTAAGAACCATTGACGCAATAATTTCTGTTCAACAATGGCTCCAGACCGCCAAGATCGTCCTTCATTATCAACTTGTTCATTAGCAAGAACCGTTTGATCAATTGGGTCCCAATTAACGGCCGCTTCTTTTTGATAAGCCAGTCCACACTGATAGAATTGTAAGAAAATCCACTGTGTCCAACGGTAATATTCCGGGGAACAAGTGGTGACTTCTTTTTCCCAATCAATGGAGAACCCTAATTTTTGCAGTTGTTCCCGCATTTGGGCAATATTTTGATATGTCCATTCAGCCGGAGGAATTCCTCGGTCTATGGCGGCGTTTTCGGCGGGTAGTCCAAAGGCGTCCCATCCCATCGGGTGCAGGACACGATAGCCTTGCATCCGTTTGAGTCGGGCGATCACGTCAGTAATGGTATAATTGCGAACGTGACCCATGTGTAGACTCCCCGACGGATAGGGGAACATGGATAGCGCATAAAATTTGGGCTTGTCTTGATCGGTTGGGGTTTTGTACAAACCCTGTTGGGCCCAGGTTTGTTGCCACTTTTGTTCGAGGGATGCAGGATTATATCGGGACTCCACAGCCATACTTTGTGCCGGATACGTTTTCTTGTTTTCTTTATCATTTTTACATATTGTCGGGTATTGGGTATTGGGTGTTGACCATTGACCGTTGACCGTTGACTTAAAAATCCGTGAAATCCATCTAAATCCGTGATCAAAAATGGTGTGTGCGCTCCGCTTACACACCCTACGGTTTTTTTGGTTTATGATTAATTAAAATAGGGAAGAATTTTAGTTATGTTAATTCAAGAGGAAATGCAAATGCAAACGATACAGTTAAAAACAGTGGTTGGGGAGGATGGAATTTTACAGATTCAGATCCCTCCTGAATTTAAACATAAAAGTTTAGAGGTATTAGTTGTTTTTCAGTTTTCATCAGAACCAGAAACGAATAGAATAGAAAATCATCAAACCTATGATCCCACAGATTGGCATAGGTTTATTCAGAAAACCTATGGTTGTTTAGCAGATGATCCAATTGTAAGGTATCCCCAAGGAGAGTATGAAGTTCGGGAGGAGATTGAATGATTTATTTACTTGATAGCAATTCTTGTATTATTTATCTAAATGGTAGAAATGAAGCTCTTAGGAAAAGGTTAGAGTCAAAACAGCCGTCAGATATTGTCGTTTGTTCTGTTGTGAAGGCAGAGTTATTTTATGGTTCCAGGAAAAGCCGAAACCCTAACCAAAATTTAAACAAGCAACGGGAGTTTTTTCAGCGTTTTATTTCTTTACCGTTTGATGATTATTCGGCTGAAGTATATGGACAAATTCGCGCTCAATTAGAGATTTTAGGAACACCTATTGGCCCTAATGATTTACAGATAGCTGCAATTACTTTAGCTCATGATTTAACATTAGTCACCCATAATATTAATGAATTTCAACGCATAGATGGGTTAAAAATTGAAGATTGGCAGGATAGTTAAAGTTGAGTTGGGTTAAAAACCGTATTAGAGTATATTGGCTAAGGTTGTTTTTTCCGATACCAGGTTATAGAAAGCTAATATTGTTACACTAAATTAGTGATTTTTGAAAATAATTATGGATAAATTTGAAGAAATTTTAAGCTTCTGGTTTGGTCATCCCCATGACCCCGACTATGGAAAACCTAAACCCGCTTGGTTTATCAAAAACTCGACTTTTGATCAAGAAATCAGGACTCGTTTTCTCTCAACCTATGAACTTGCTGCAACAAACCAGCTTGATTTTTGGCAAAATTCACCCTTGAGTTGTTTAGCATTAATTATTACTTTAGATCAATTTCCTCGAAATCTATTTCGAGGAAAAGCCGAAGCCTTTGCGACAGATTCAAAAGCATTAACCCTAGCGAAATATGCTGTTGATCAAAGATATGATCAGCAAATGATCAGGGTACAACGGGCTTTTATTTATCTTCCCTTTGAACATAGTGAAAATTTAGCCGATCAACATCGTTCTGTAGAATTATTTGCCTCATTAAAAGATGATCCTAATACTGCATCAATGTTTGATTATGCGATCGCTCATTTTAATATTATTCAAAAGTTCGGACGCTTCCCTCATCGTAACGCGATTCTCGGTCGTCCCAGCACAGCCGCAGAACTAGAATTCCTGACTCAACCCAACTCGTCGTTTTAATAAAAAGCGAGTTAGTGATGCGCCATTCCTGTACCAGTTGCGTCAGTTTTGATAGTGCTAAATCTAAAATCAAATAAAAAAACGCGAGATCGATTGATCCCACGTTATAGTTGTTTGAGTCAATAGCTAACAGTCCAAAACTTAGACGGTTGCTGCTACTTTTTCGGTAACTCCGACTAAGCGTTCATAAGTTGCCCGCATTTTCAAACCAACTAACACCTGGAATAATCCGCTACCATTATTGGAACCGGGATACTCTTGGTGTTCGCGGAGTAGATGGGTCATTTCCCCATAGTATTTTGTTGACAGGTTGCTTAAGTGTCCTTCGACGTAGATCATTTCATCGAGGTTATCGAATTGACCATCGACTTCGAGGATAGACACTTCATTTCCGTAGTAGTTATCGGGGCCATAATACATTTTTAGACCCGGATAAGAACAGGTGAGTTTGCGTCCGCAAGGTGTCCAGTAAATTGTAGATCCTTGATCAAATAAATAGGCAGGTTCGAGTCCTTCCACACCTTCTTTTTGTACCAGACGCACCCGCAGGATTTTGTGTTCTTTATCTTCAGCCAGCAAGTTTGTAGACAGAATTTGAACCACCACATCCGCATATTGCTTTTGGGGGTCAATATAAGCTTCAAAATCAGGACGACGAGCATTAATTGCCGCCAGAACATCTTCATAACGATGGCCGCGTTCTGCCATGTCGCGCTGAATTTTCCACGAAATTTTAACTTCGTCGCTGATATCAAGATAAACACTAAAATCAAGCAGTGATCTCACCCGTTCGTCATATAACGGATGTAACCCTTCAATCACGATAATATGATTAGGCTCGACCCGTTCAGGAGGATCGAGTTCGCCAGTTTCGTGGTTATAAATGGGTTTATCAATAGATACACCGTTTTTAAGAGCGTTGATTTGCTCATACATTAAATCAAAATTATTAGCTCTAGGATCTAGAGCCGTAATTCCGGTTTCTTTACGTTGCTTTCGATCTAAACAATGATAGTCATCTAAACAGATAACCGTCACAAAATCTTTTCCAAAGATGTCTGTTATCCGACGTAAAAATGTTGATTTTCCGCACCCGGAATCTCCAGCAACGCCAATTAAAACCACGCGATCCGGCTTATTTCCCATCTTCCTCTAACCTAAAAGAAACTGTTGACAATTTAATCATTGAATTTTAAGTATTAAAACTATCACCAACGCCAGCACCGTTGAGTCCTCACCTGATCTGAAGGTAGAGTAAACCTCAACTTATGGTAGTGAACAGACTCCCGACTGACAGAAGGCCTTGCACCCAGGCAAGCTAAGTATTTAATACTAACTTTTGTTTCTGATTTTACCAGAAGGGGATCATCCCCACAAGGCTTAATTTGAATTTGACCCTCCCCCGTCACAGCGTGAGCTTGACGGGGGATTCTTGTTTCACAGAAGAATGCTTTTTGCAGCAAGCTGCAACGAGTCTTACATCCTCTCCACAAGCTTCGATTCCTGTGTGTCCCACAGTATTTGTTGACAATTCTACTAAGGTGAATGCCTTAGCTATAGCCATCCTATTTGAGTTGTGTTCAAAATTTGGGAGCGTGAAGCGAGTTAAGGGAATCCAAAATCGAAGAAATTGTGAGGTTATTCATAATTTGTGCGTTTTTAGAAGCCTTAAGACAAGTGGGACGCTTTAGTAAAAAAGCCGTTTAATTTTGATTATTTTTCTGTTAATGTTTCTACCCCATCCCAATTAGGAGGTAACGGTGTTTTTAACCAATGTTGACAGCGTTGAATATGCAATGTTGCCGCCGAATCTTCAGGAGTTAGAGATAATACGGCTGCAAATTTGCTTAAAGCGGTGGTAAAATCTCGATTCAGATAAGCTTTGCGTCCGGCTGCATAAAGAGCGATCGCTTCAAGTTTATTATCAGGAATAATATCGGATTTTTCCCCCACTAATTCATAGAGCGCAACGGGGTGAATTTTGCCTTTAACTCGCACAATATCCAACTCTCGAACCCTTAATCGATCCCCACAAAGATCATAGGTATTCCCACTAATAATAATATCACAATTATAGCGTTTGGTTGTTCCTTCCAAACGGGAACCAACATTAACATCATCCCCAATGACTGTAAATTCCATCCGTCGAGAATGACCAATATTTCCACTAATCGCATTCCCTGAATGAATCCCAATTCCGATCCGAATCGGGGATTGTTTTTGAGTCATTCTTTGATGATTAAATTCTACCAAAGCTGAACGCATATCTAACGCCGTTTGTACAGCTTTCCAAGCATGATCTTCTAAGGGAATGGGTGAACCAAAAACCCCCATAATCGCATCCCCCATATATTTATCTAGGGTTCCTTTATGTTGAAAAATCGGCTCAACCATGACATTAAAATATTCATTGAGCATCCCCACAACAGCTTCCGCATCCATACTTTCTACTAAGTTAGTATAACCCCGAATATCCGAAAAAAGTACAGAAACTTCTTTGCGATCGCCTCCTAATTTGGCATCCCCACTAGCTAACAATTGTTCCGCTAATTCCTGGGTCATATAGCGATACATTGTACTTTTCAGCCGTTTTTCATCGCTAATATCATCCATCACCACTAACGCCCCATAAATGTTTTTTTGATCCCCAGCATCAGCAATAGAATTAATTGATAAATGGACACTAGACTCTGATTTTTTCCCAGAAACTAAGGTTTGATCAGGGTAAAATTGTTGACGAGATTTTTCATCCTTTCCGGTTAACGCCGTATTAAACCAATAGGGAAAATCAGCCCCTTTCAAGCGCACTAATTCAAAAATAGATTTCCCTTCTAAAGAGTCGGTTTCACTCAACCCTAACAACCGATTTGCGCTGGGATTTGCCGCAATAATTTCCCCTTGGGAATTGGTCGAAATTACACCGTTTGTTAAACTGCGAAGGATATCCCGTTGCATTTGTTCTTGTTGTTGAATTTTGGCATATTGTTGTTTAACAGTTTCAAACAATTTCGCATTTTGAATCGCTACCCCAGCTTGAATATTAAACGCCTCCATAAAATCTTGATCACTGCGATTAAAACTAGCTTTAAAACATTCGGGAGCATTCGGCCAATCTTCGGGATTATAATCAGGAAAATCCCCTTGTTTGCGTTTATTAACTAACTGTGTCACCCCGATTAATTTTCCATCGGCATTAAATACAGGCATACACAATAAACTACAAGTGCGATAACCCGTTGTTTGATCCACATTTTTAGAGGTATTCGCATCAGGATGATTGTATAAATCAAAAGCAATATTAACAGGTTTACCCGTTTGGGCAACTTTTCCCGCAAATCCCTGTCCGACTTGAACTGTAATCGTTTTTAATGTGCCATCCTGTTGTGGAATTTTAGCCCATAAAGCCGTTTCTTCATCGTTTAATAACCAGATGGTACTGCGATCCGCATTCATTAATTTTTTAGCTTCATTCATCACCCGCTTTAGGGTTTCTTCCAGATTTAAACGACTAGAAGCGAGACAACGAGTGGCTTCTAATAAAGCTTCAGCAGCCCGTTGTTTTTGAGTCGCATCATAAAAAGATTGAGAACTTTCAATAATTAACTGAATTAACGGTGAAAACTCAGCAAATAAAACTTCATCATTCACACTAAAGCCAGAAAAATCAATTCTATCTTCCAGTGATAAACCCGAATGACTATCAGGTTTAAGTTTATTTAAAAGTTGTACAACCGCAACTAATTCCCCCTGATCATTTAATAAAGGTAACGTTAACATTGTGTAGGTTCGATACCCAGTTTTTTGATCTAAAGCTTTCGCAGAAGCCGCTTCTGGGTATTCATAAAAATCAAAGGGAATATTAATCTTTTGTTTGGAACGAGCAACTTGACCTGCAATCCCTTGACTAATGGGAAATCTAATCTCTAAAGACCCTTTTCCTTCATCTTTAGCGACTAATGACCAGAGTTCCTTTTGTTCTTCATCAATTAAAAAAACTGTTGTTCGATCTGCTCCTAAAAGTTCCCCTATTTTTAAAGTAATCGCATTCAGCATTTCATTGAGAAAGACTTCAAAACTATGATTACTCACCCGCAACATTGCTAAAGTTTGATATACCGTTTTCAGTTGTTGCTCAACGGATTTCATTTCTACGCGAAAATTTGTGGGTGTCAGAGGTGCAATAAACTCTGAAATGCTCAAGGTTTGTGGAGATAAAGCAACTTGAGTGGAAAGGTTCATAGTTTTGCCCTGATAATAAAAAATAAAGAGGTAAATAGGAACTATAGCTCATCTCTCTAAATCTAGTATATTGACATTTTTAGAAAATAAAAGCCTAATCCTTCATCAAAAAAAATCATAAAATTCAATATTTTTATCACCAGAACACCCTGATTCTTCATAAAATTCATAAAATTCATAAAATTCATGGTATTTTAAAAGAAAAAGGGGAAGCAAGAGGGCCTGATCATGGATGTAGAGGTCTTAGAGCTAATTAAATTTGCTAAACATCTGGTTATCAATCGGACTCAAAATCCTTTGGATCAAGTTCAAGAAGCGATCCTTAGACAAGCACTGCTGGGTTCTAAACTCAAGGAAATTCGGATTACAGGGTATAGTGAAAATACGGTTCAAACGATTTTAGCCCCTAATTTATGGAAACTGCTTTCAGATGCAACGGGGGAAAAAGTAGGGATTAAAACAGTTCGGTTAATTTTACAAGAATTATTTAAAAAACGGGATCAGTTTTATTCCTCTAATTGGGGGTTAGAAAAATCCAATCAAACCGTTAATTTTGAACTAGAATTACCCGGTGGTCAAGTTAATTTATCCTCCCCTTTTTATATTGAACGTCCTCCGATTGAATCTCAAGCCTATGAAGAAATTGTTAAACCCGGAAGTTTAATTCGGATTAAAGCACCGAAACAAATGGGAAAAACCTCTTTAATGGCGAGACTTTTAAACTATGCTCAACGACAAGGTTGTCGTACTGTTGTGGTGAATTTTGAGTTAACCGATAATGAAGTTTTTGCTGATTTGAATCGATTTTTACGGCGTTTTTGTGCAATGGTGGCTGATGATTTACAACTTCCCATGCAACTGAATCAATATTGGGATGAAGAATTAGGCAGTAAAAATAATTGTACAAACTATTTTGCTCGATATTTATTACCCAAATTGGGGCAACCTTTAGTATTAGGATTAGATGCGGTTGACCGAATTTTTCAACATGAAAAAATTGCCGATGATTTCTTTGGTTTACTCCGAGCTTGGCATGAAAAATCTAAACAAATTGAGATTTGGAAAAACCTGCGTTTAGTAATTTCTCACGGAACAGAAGTTTATATTCCTTTAGATATTCATCAATCTCCCTTTAATGTGGGATTAGATGCTAAACTCCCAGAATTGAATGAAGAACAAGTGCAAGAACTCGCTCGTAGACATGGGTTTAAATTAACTGCTTTTGAAATTGAAAAACTAATGGGAATGGTAGGAGGACATCCCCATTTATTACGGGTTGCTTTTTATAAAATGGTGCGGGAAAAAATTAGTTTAAAACAAATCTTAGAAGATGCTCCCAAGGACACCGGAATTTATGCGGATTATTTACGATTACATCTTTGGAATTTAGAAAAATATACTGAATTAGCGCAAGCATTTAGAACCGTTGTGGAATCGGAACAGGCTATTGAGTTAAAATCAAAGTTAGCGTTTGATCTCAATAGTATGGGGTTAGTTTATTTACAAGGAAATCAAGTAGAAATTCGCAAAACCTTATATCGAGAGTATTTTCGAGATCGTTTAAAATCCTCCCTGTTGACGTTTCCTCCCGGAGAAAAACGATTAGAAACCCTAGAACTTATTCCTGAACAAACGAAAAATGTTTTAGCGGCAATTGTGTTTACTGATGTCAAAGATTCAGCGCAAAAACATCATCAAAACCAAGAACCAACCTTAGCCGCTGTTTTTAGAGATTTGAATTTAATTACCCGATTGTGTCAACAATTTGAAGGACAAGTATTAAAATCAGTAGGAGACGGGTTACTAATGTATTTTGTTTCGGTGGTAAAAGCGGTTCAATGCGCTCAAGAAATCCAAAAAACCCTGACAACAGCCGCCACTGAATTACCCTCTGATGCGATTTTAGAGCATCGAATTGGCATTCATCTAGCGGAGGTTTATTTTAATGGTAATGATGTCTATGGAGATGGGGTTAATATTGCAGCACGACTGCAAGTTGAAGCAAATCCTAGGGGAATTTGTATTTCTTCAATCGTTTATGAAGCGGTTAAACGTCATCTGGCTTTAAATATTACCAAGAGTGAATTTAGAGACTTAAAAGGCATCGGTTCCATGAAGGTTTATCAGATTTCAGTTTAATTTAATCGTTGATTTTAAATTGAACATTAGGGAGGTATTTTATGAGCTATGAATATAAAGTTGGCGGCAGTTTACCCCCGGATTCACTGACTTATGTTTGGAGAAAAGCCGATGATGAATTATATCATCAACTCATGGGCGGAATGTTTTGTTATGTGTTAACTTGTCGTCAAATGGGAAAATCGAGTTTGCGGGTTAAAACCATGCGTAAACTCCAAGATCAGGGGTTAGCTTGTGCTTCTATTGATTTAACCGCAATTATTAGTTCTGATTTAACGCGCAAACAATTTTATGCGGATATTATTGATAGTTTGGCGGAAAGTTTTAACCTTTTAGAATCAATTAATAGCTTTAAATTGGGATGTCGAGAGTCAGATTTATCCCCCATGAATCGATTTAATAAATTTATTCATGATATTTTATTAAAACATTCCCTATTAGTTGACAAAAATATTGTGATTTTTATTGATGAAATTGATAGTTTACTGCGCTTACCCGACTTAGCGAATGAGTTTTTAGGATTACTGCGAGCTTGTTATAATAAACGCGCCGAACAGCCGGAATATAATCGCCTAACCTTTGCAATTTTAGGGGTTGCTTCTCCCTATGATTTGATGAAGGATGCTAACTATAATAGTTTACCTTTTGACTGTGGTTATGGGATTGAATTACATGGATTTCAATCCCACGAAGCTCAACCGATTGTGGAAGGATTGAAACTTAAATCAGAACGTCCCCAAGCGTTATTAGATGCGGTTCTCGATTGGACATCAGGACAACCGTTTTTAACCCAAAAGCTGTGTAAATTAATTGTTAAATCCTCCGATCAAATTCCCCTTGGTTTAGAATCGGAATGGGTGGAGAAGTTTGTGCGATCGCACATCATTAATAATTGGGAGCATCAAGACGAACCTGAACATTTAAGAACGATTCGAGATCGGCTACTTCGCCAGAAAAATCGCAGTATTGATCTGTTAAAATTATATCAGAAAATTCGAGAAAAAGGGGAAGTTTTAGCGGATAATAGTGTTGAACAAATGGAACTGCGGTTATCGGGTTTAGTCAGTCAACGAGAAGGAACGTTACAAGTTAGAAATCGGATTTATCAAGAAGTATTTACCTCTAGTTGGTGTCAAAAAGCATTAGGAGAGTTACGCGATGAATTCGCAGTGGTTGAACCCGAATTTATTCAAACCTTAGCCAAACTCAAAGATCAACTGTTAGAAACCCAAATTCGACGAGTTGCTGAAGGAACGAGTTCCGATGAAGTCATTTATGAAGTCTTACGACAAATTACTTTAAAATTAGGAGATTTATTAAAAGCAGATCGCGCTACAATTTACCTGTTAAATGCTGAAAAAACGGAATTGTGGTCTTTAGTCGCTGAAAATCAAAGTAATGAATTTTTAAATATTCAAGTTCCCTTTGGGGAAGGTCTGGCTGGACAAGCCGCAAAAATTAAACAAATTATTAATATTCCTACTAATGTTTATGATGATCCGCGTTCTAGTTTAGTTAAATTAGCAGATCAAAAATATGGCTATCAAACCTATAATGTTTTAGTTTATCCTATTTGTAATCAATCCCAAGAAGTTGTGGCTGTGATTCAATTATTGAATAAATTAAAAGCGGATAATTTTGAATCAGAACCCTTAGCAAAACGGATTAAAAAAGAGGGTTTTAACCGAGATGATGAAGAACAATTAACTCGATTTGCTCCCCATATTCGGCGATTTTTAGAAAGTTGTCAATCCTGTCGTCAAGCCAGTCGCAAATTACAAGCGACTGCTGCTTTAGCAGAAGCCACTCGTTCCTTAGATGGGAGTCAATTAGATACTAAAGAAATCTTACAACGGGTGATGAATGCGGCAAAAAACTTAATGAATGCTGACCGCAGTACCCTCTGGTTAGTTGATGAAGAACAACAGGAATTATGGACAAAAATTAGTCAAATTGATGGTACATTAATTGAAAAACGAATTCATATTAATGAAGGGTTTGCGGGTCAAGTTGCACGAACTAGAGAACCGATTATTATTCCCTTTGATGTCTATCAACATCCTGATTCCCAAACGGCTAAAGAAACCGACCTAGAAACAGGATATCGCACCTGTAGTTTATTGTGTATGCCTGTTTTAAATCCCGATGGGGAATTATTAGGAGTAACTCAATTAGTTAATAAATTAAATCTGGGTAATTATCCCGATTATAATCCCGCCTCTTGGCCGCAAGCACCGCAAAAATTCAAAGCCAGTTTTGATAAAAATGATCGCCAATCTATGCAGGTTTTTAATGAACGAGTCGGGGTAACTTTACAGTATGCAAAAGTTCATGAACGCTTAAAAAAATTAGCCGAATTTCAATCCCAAAAAGTGGTTTATCATACCCTGGCTATGTTAAGTCAAGCGGTAGGAAGTCAGAAAGATGAAGAACTCTATAGCACTTTATATAATATTTTAGAGTTTATGATGCAATCGATTAGTAAATTGCTAACGGTTGCTCAAACGGATATTTTTATTCTTAATAGCGATAAACAGGAATTTTGGTCAATTATTCCAGATGTTAATAATGCTAATAACCTCATCGAAGTTATTATTGAATCTAATGTTAATTTAGCCCAAAAATTGCTTAATACTGGTTCAAGTTTAGTCCTGAACTCGATTTCTAATTTAGATGATCCTTGGTTTAAAATTGGGGTGCGATCTGATTTACGAGAAAATTTACACAATGCTTTATTTTTTCCATTTATTAATTCTGAAGGACACATCATTGCAGTGATTCGTCTCTTAAATAAATTAATTGATGCTCCTAGTTTAAATTCTGATCAAATTAATAACGATGGATTTACCGCCGAAGATGTCGAACAACTCGATAAACGTTCAGAATTTATTATTAAAGTATTAGAGGGATGTCAATCGTTTCATCAAGAAATTAGTACCCTGCAAAAACAACGGGCTACTGATACCTTAAGAGCCGCCATTAATTCTGTTCGTCAAATTGGTTTTGATCCTGAAAGAATTCTGTATACAGTGATAGAATCAGCTAAAAAATTAACCAACGCTGACCGCAGTACCCTCTGGTTAGTGGATGATCATGATTCAGGTAAACTCTGGACAAAAATCCCTAGAATTGATGGCACATTAGAAACCTTTTATATTTATAAAAATGAAGGATTTGCGGGAAAAGTTGCCCAAATGAAAAAACCAATTATGATTCCGTTTGATGTTTATGATCATCCTGAGTCCCAAACCGCCAAAGAAACGGATCAAGAAACGGGTTATCGCACCTGTAGTTTATTGTGTATGCCTATTTTAAGTTTTGATGGGGAATTATTAGGGGTAACTCAACTTGTAAATAAGCGAAAATTAGGAGATTATCCCCCCTATCATCCCAAAGATATTAATGATATTCCTGATTATTTAAAAGTCAGTTTTGATGAACGAGATTTAAGATATATGGAGATTTTCAATAATCAAGTGGGGATTGATTTACCCAATGCGTTGAATAAAAGTTAAGTTCTATTAGCACTAGGGTCTAATTAATCCTTGATAAGCTTGGATCATTTGTTGCGCGATCGCATCCCAACTATAATAAGTTAAGGCATAACTTTGAGCATTTAACCCTCGTTTTTGACGTTCTCGTGGATTCGTTAATGCGGTTTCTATTAAGCTTGATATTTGATCAATATTTCCATTTCCTACCCAACCTGCTTGGGCTTGTTCCACATCTTCCCAAATATAAATTCCTTTAGAAATAACCACCGGAGTTCCGACAGCCATGGCTTCTGCTACTGCAATGCCAAAATTTTCATAATAGGAAGGTAAGACAAATAAATCGGCTATTGTTAATAATGCGGTTTTAATCTCTCCCGTCACAAACCCTGGAATAATTGTTTTTTTGCCTAAAGGAGATTGTTGAATTTGTTGTTTGATTTTAATTTCATATTCGGGATCTTGAGGATTAGAACCTGCTAAAATAAACTGAAAGTCTAATCCTGTTTTTAAGACTTTTTCTAACGCGGGGATTAAAATATCCAGTCCTTTCTTCGGTTCTATTCGAGATAAAAATAAAATAATCGGAGCATTGGGCTTGATTTCTAAGTGAGATAAAATTGCTTGAGGAGTTTGGGTTAATTGGGGTAATGTTACCCCTAACGGAATCACTAAATCGTTAGTTTTGACTCCAAATCGTTCCGAGATTTTTGCTTCTTCCTGACTGGTAAAATGAATCGCCGCCGACCCCGCAATATTGGGACGTTCTAATAAGGCTGCATAGAGTTTTTTTAACTGTTTTTTCTTGTTTAAATCGGCTGGATCTAGGGTTCCTAATGGTCGTAAAATATAGGGTAATTTTTGAGAACGCGCCACCGTCGCCGAGGCTGAACTTACGGGAGAAAATAACGCATGAATATGAGCTAAATCATACTCAGAAGCGTGTTTTTTTAACCATTTTAATAAGTCTAAAGAAAATTTATAACGACGAAAGGGAGAACAGGGAAAATAGCGAACTTGATAACCATTTTCTTCTACAGGTCGATTTAAAGGAACATCTAAGGGTGCTTGACCGCTATCTCCATTAGAATTAGTTGTCAAAATCGTGACATTAACTCCCAGTTTAGCTAAGGCCGTAGAAAGACCCCGTACCATTTGACTAGGGCCACCATAAACTAAAGAAATTGAAGGAATAATTTGCAGAATTCGCATAAGTTGGTTTTTGGTGCGTGCGCTTACATACCCTGTGTTATCTTAGATTTCAATAGTAACAAAAGCGTGGTTGGTACAACAGTCATGATGCTCGCGAACAAAAGGGGAATGAATTCAGAACCTCCAGCAAAGAGGTAGTAAACAACTGTGCTACAAACGGAGTAAGTCAGAGCAACAAAACAGAAAAATGGGCTCCTGAAATTCAGGAGCGCAACAAAGCAAATTAAAACGGTCGCGTACCAAGGTTGATACCAGGGAGTCGCAAATAGAAACAGGGTCAGGGTTACCCAACCCAGATCAAGGATTAGCTCAAAAGCAGTATAGTGCCGTCGAAAGAAGGTTCTGAGGCAGATCCAGGCGTAATAAAGGCAGTAGAGTATGTAGGTACAGATCTTGAATAACCAAACAAGTCCAGCTTGCTTTTGAACAATGAGAGCAGGTAGGAAAGGTTTAGCAAGCGTTAATAGTCTATTCAGAATATCGTGAAAAGAACCCGCATTATGCCAGGCGACTCCCGGATTCAATAAGCTAATCCAAGCATGAGCCTCTGTTAGTAACGTTTGGGAGAGAATGAATAGCAGCATGATCGATAAAAATAAAGAAAATGCAATACTTTTCCAACGCCTCAGTTTTAGAAGAAATACACCCAGCAAAGGTGCCCAAATAATCGGTAATGTCTTGGATAAAATCCCCAACCAGATCGCAGCAACACTGCGAACATAACGGCCTTCTATGAGGAACTTGACGAGTAAAATGAGTGCTGTACAAAGCAAGACATCAACCCGTGCATTGCCTACCTGCTCAAATAGAATAATGGGGTTGATAAGATAAGCGATCGTAATGAAGTTTCCCCGCTCAAAGGTTTTCACTTGGTTCCAAATCAGATAAGAATTGAGCAAGTGGATGAGCAGAAATAAAGTTTTAAGACTGTAAATCCCAACTCCAATACTAATCGAGGAAGTAGCGGCGGCAATCATGAAGAATGCTAAGGAGATGGGCCCATAGGTTGCAGTCTGAGACCATGGTGAAAGCGATGAGAATTGGGAGGTAAAATCTCCTGCAGGAACAAGGTAAGGATTGTAGCTGCTCAGGGCTACCATACCATAGTGAAGATAAAGATAGGGATCAGTGGTGGCAGGGTAACTCATCCAGGCAGCAATTAAAAAAATAGCACCAGGTTTAATCAGCGTTGAAAAATCTTGCAGGGAATATCGATCCGCTTCAGCAGTTTGATCGCTAGAGGGATGGGATCGTATCCCTTTCACGAGCCAAAGGATGTAAATGCCATTGAGTAACGTATATTCCACACCTCTGCGAATATAACCATCCAAAAAAGCTGGCGAGTCAGAATCGTATCCAACCCGTATTAATTCAAAAGCCAGAATCAGGGCGAGGAAAGCTGCAGGATAGATCAGCCACTTTTGTTGGGATGAGATTTTCATACAGTAATAAGTAGGTGGGCATAAATAAACACAAGATGTGATCTAGGTCGAGCAAGCTTTTGAGTTGTTTGTTAATAACTGATCATACCAATCGCATCGGGAATTTCTTTTTCTACTCGTCGTAACCGAGGCATTCGATAGGCAACTAGCACGGCTACGAGATTAAGAATACCTATTAACATAAACAATAACCCAGTTCCTCGTCCGGCGCCCACCCCAATAATTTTGCCCACACTATCGGCTAAGAGTCCATCGGGTTTCATCATGGGTTCTAAAACGCGATCGGCTAAAGGCCCAACGGTTAAATGAGATAAAATTAATAGCGATCGCTCGACAATACTTTGTAAGGAAAAGATGCGTCCTTGTAACTCAAAGGGGACTTTAGATTGCCAGATTGTATGATTACTACTGACAATAAAGGGACGAGCAAATAAATAACCAAAACCGCCAATTCCTGCCAAAATAACTGAAGGTTTAAAACCGCCTAAACAGAGACATAAACCCTGTAAACCGACTAACCATAATATTGCTTTCATGCGGTTTTTGGGGCCACCCCAAACACTGACAGCAACGCTTCCTAGGAGCATTCCGCAACCGCTAATGGATAGAATTAATCCTAACTCTTTACTGGTCGCAAAACTTAATACTAACGGCCAGAATAGAATAGCAAGCATTCCTTCTGTAAAGTAAGTTACTGCAAAAAAGCTTAATAATTTTCTTAACCCAGGACGAATTAAAATATAATTCCAAGCGGAACGGGTTTCTTTCCAAAGTTGTTTAAAGTTTAACGGTTGTCGTTGAGAAGTTGAATGTTCTAGTTGGGGAAACCGCACGAATAAGAGTGTCATTAACCCCAAAATAAACGTTCCTGAATCAATAATTAAAATTGAACCAATGCCAATACTGCCAACTAAAATCCCGGCAATTGTTGGCCCAGAAATTTTAGCGATCGCCCTAGAAACTTGAACCATGCCATTAGCACGACTCAACTCATTCATGGGCACCAGTTGGGGAATTGAGGCCATATAAGCAGGCCATTGGAAGGCGCTGGAAATCGAACTAACGGACACAGCAATGTAAATATGCCAAACTTCTAAGCGCTGAGAAAAGACCAGCCCCATCAAAATTAGCGTTCCCGTGATCGAAATGATATCGTTGAGAATCATCGCGCCTCGACGACTCCAACGGTCTACCACCGCACCTGCTAGGGGGGAAATTAACAGATTGGGCAGATGAATAAAAACGGAAATCAGGGCAAACTGGGTAATGGAACCTGTGGTTTGATAGACCCAAACCCCTAGGGCAAATTCGGTTAAGCTGGAACCAAATAGGGAAATAATTTGTCCCAACCAAACCAGTAAAAAAGTTGGCATACGCTCTTTGTCCCGCAGTTTCATCTGTAATCGCTTGCCTATATTAAGTATTGTAAAGATGATTTGTCAATCTATACCTTAGCTCCCACTGGTTAATTCTGTTATATTAAAATCAAATCAGCCTATTTGCCATTCAGATCATCTATGCAGATGAATAAGTTAATTAAAGGGACTAATTTGAGGTATTAAAGCTATGAAAATAATCGGTTTTAGTTTAATAATTGGAGTCGGAATTGTTGCGATCGCCTCCTTTAGTGCTCAAGCAGAACAGCGTATTACTTACAAATGTACTAAAAATATGATTAGGAAGAAAATTGCAATTAATTCTATAGCGTTCCAGAATATTGCCAAAAAAGACAGTTTAAATTATGCTTTCTGAGCAGAAATCGATCATTTTAAACAACTCCTTCAACTAAATAGCGATCGCGTAATGTCTCTAAAACCTAGAGAACATTTTACCCATTCTCTAGCTTCAGCAGGAAATTGATGTCAACTCAACTTGACAAACATAACTTAAAAGGCATATAATCAACTATCAATACCAACTCCTTGCCGGATTTTTTAACTAAAATCCCTTAATTCTCCTATAGTTTTAACTCTAAAAATTAAAATGATGTTCAGATTATTAACCCGAACTTTCATCCTGCCGATGACTTTATTTTTCCTAATCTTAGGAAGCCATTTATTCATCCAAGAACCTGCATGGGCTGTCATCCGACAACAACAAGAAGCCCCCGGACAAATGTTATATCAATCTCGCCATACTTTACCCGATGAAACCGGAAAATCTTGGCAAGTTGTTCTATTTAAACGAGTGAAGAATGAACAAATTAAAACCCTAGATTTACGCCTAGTAGGATTTCCTGATCAGGCTGTATTTATTCATCCTCAAAATTTAGAAATTAGCACTCCTCAAGGAAAACTTTTGGAAGCCGAGGATCAATTTGCTAAAAAGTCACCTGCTCCTAATGTTGGTGAATATAACCTCAAGGAAGTTTTACCCCAACTGTCCTCAACAGAACAGGTCAAATTAAATTTACCTTTAGAAGATAAACGACACACTCTAACTCTCCCGGCTCCTGTCATTTTAGAATGGCAAGAATTGCTCAAATAAGGAGAACATTTAAAAGAAAAATAAAACTCTACATTTAGATGTGAGGATGGTTTAATAAATGTAAATCTAAAACTTTTTTAACGCACTCACTTAACAGTTGAACTTGACTTTCTCCTGATGTTTGAGGATGATTAAGTCCGGGTTCTAATGCCATTTCTGTCAATTGAGAATGAATTTCAGGATTAACATCACAAAACTCGATAATCGCTTCTGTAACAGATTCAATACGCTCCGGTTCCGATTCTATTTCTGACTCGTCCAGAACCCTTTCTAATCGAGTTAAATCCTTTAAAATGTTTCCTTGAAATAGTTCGGGTTTATGAGTAACAATTTCCGAAAAAAAGGTAATAACCTGTTCAGATTTCATAGAGGGGAGCATCCTTACTAAGATTGACAAACATCTTTAGATCCTAGGTTAGCAAAATTTGGCAGAAAATGGCAATAAAAAATGATTTTGTTTCCAAAATCAATATCCTCGGTAGAGACGTGCCATCACACGTCTCTACAGGTGAATTAAGTTTTATTTCCCTTTATTGGGGTTTTTAGCTTGTTCTAAGGCAATTTCTTTGACCGCTTGGAACGAACTGACATTAGAAGCGCCTTCAATGGCTTTGACCGCTAAATCTTGAACCTGTTTTAACGCAGAATCTAATTGTTTCGATAAAGTTTGTAGACGAGTATCTTGACTTTGAATGGTTTCCATTAAGGACTTAACGCGCAATTCATAATATTGTTTCTGACCTTCCACTTCTTTCGCAAATAAATCAGCTTTAATTTTTGCCTGATAATTGCCAATATTCCGTCCTAGATCTTTTCCGCGTTTGATATTTTCTTCTAATTTTTGAGGAAATTCTTCTACTTTAGCTTTGACTTCTGCATAGAGTTTTTCCCGTTCAGCAATCGTTTTTTCCCGTTCAGTCCATTGTTTTTCCTGTTCTTCTTGCAAATCTTCTAGTTCTTTATACAGAGTTTTCTTATTCTGTGAATAGGTATCCCCATCAATATCTCGTTGCAGTTTTAAATTATAATCATAGGTTTCTTGATCTCGAAACCGCGATTTTTTATACGTTTCATTGCGTTCTTTAACCGTGCGTTGATATTCTTCCTGTTCTTTTTGCCATGCTTTTTGCTGTTCTTGGATTTCCTGTTCTAAGGTTTCTCGTCGTAAACTTAATTCTTCATCAAAGGTTTTAGCACTTTCTTCATACCGTTGAACTAAATGATCTAATGTATCATCGTCAACGGTTTCTAAATCATGTAATTCTTCTAATTGTTGCAATTCATGGGTAACAGTTTGTCGCAATTCTCCCAGTTTTATCGCTTCTGAAGTTAACTGTTCTGATAATTCACTAACCGCACTTCCAAACCCAGCTTGTAATAGGAATAAATTCTCAATAGTTTGCTGCATTTTCGGCTTTTTAACCGCAGGTGTAGTGGTCATCGGTTTAATTTCCTCCTTCCGGGTCTGTTGAACTTGATTTTGAGTAGAATTAAGTTGTTTAATTTGTGCTTCTAAGGCATTTTTTTCTTCATTTAATTCTTGATAAGCTTCCAAAATTTCCGCTTTCGTATTACGATCATTCATGCGTTTAGTCATAGTTTATGTCTCCTGTTTTTGTTTTTATTAGTAGATAAATTGCGCTGTTGCAAAACACCCGAATATTAAGGATTTATCTCTATTTATTCCCACTATTAGAACCTGTTGAACTTGAAAAAGCTCGCATTGCAAGATCTTGAGCTTGTTTTAAGGTTTCTTGTAACTGAGTAGAAATTTGAGTTATTTGTTCATTTTGTCGTTGAATTGTTTGCTCTAAAGAGAGAACCTGTAACTCATAACCCTGTTTCATAGATTCCCATTCTTTAGTCAATAAATCGGTTTTAACTTTCGCTTCCCGTGTCGCTTCTTGAATTGCTTCTTCTTTAGCATTATTATAAGCTTGTTTCAGTTCCTCTTCATATCCCGCAACTTGTTGTTGATTCGCTTCAAATTCCCCTAGATTTGCGGTTAGAATTCGCTCCCGTTCTGTCCAATTTTTATCTTTTTCTTGATTTAATTCTTGTAACTCCCGTTCTAACTTCCGTTTCATGTCTTCATATTCATCGGTTTCAATTCGTCGAGTTCGTTCTAATTCATAGTTATAATCTGCTTCTGCTTGTTCACGACTGCGCGTTAAACGTTCTGTTTCTTCTTCCACCGATATTTCAAACTCCTGTTGTTCTTTTTCCCAGATTTTGTGCTTTGTGGTTGTATCTTTCTGCAAACTTTCTTGCTGAATTGTGGCGTTATGTTCTAATAAACTTAACTTTTCCTGATGTTCTTGGGTTAAAATATGGAGAGAATCGGCAACAATGCGAATTTTATGAACTTCCTTTAACTGTTGGGTTTCAATTTCAATTCCTCGTTTTAACTCCTCTAATTTTGTAGACTCCGTGCGTAATTTTTCGGTTAATTCTGTTATAATGGAACCAAAATCAAGTTGTAAATCTGCTAACCCTTTAACAATAGTATCAACGGTATAGGTTGCAGCCGTTTCTAAAATTTGTTTGCCTTTTTCTTGTTCCGCTTCCTGTTCCTTGGTTGCAACTTTTGATTCAATTCGTTTTTGTTCGGCTAAAATTTGTTGAAAAGCTGCTAAAAGTTGGGTTTTACTACTGGGGACAAAAGGGGAATGGGTCATGACAATTTTCTCCATGTAAAAAATAAGTTAGATTAGTAACCCTTCTGGATATTTCCTCAAAAATTTAAGCCGTTTGGATATCCAGTTAAAAGTTAATTCCGTTTTCGCAGTTGAGTGACAATATCTTGATATTTTTCAGTAGATTCCGCATCAGGGTTAGTCGAGTTTTTAGCGATCGCCTTCGGCTGGGCGGAGCCCATCGCTTGCAAAATCTTTTGACAATTTTGACAACGATTTCCTTCCCAACAATAGCAATCTTTAACCAAGTTTAGCAATAAACTTTGCAATTGTTGATTTTGGTCTAACAACGCCTGATAATTCCGTTGAACTGATTGAATGACTAAGAATAAATGCTTAAAGTCTTCACCAATATTTTCCAAATCCTGCATCGTATCTTGACGGACTTGATTAGTTAACTCACAGGTGGTCATTAATTGATGTTCAATGGAATTAGGAGGGTTTAATTTGATCGTTTTTTTCATGTTTTCCTAGAACGAAAAAATAGGAGTCGTAAAAACCAAATCTTTAAACATCGGTAATCTTCTATAACACCTGTTATAAAAACCGATAGTGTCAGGACGGGAAAATTACCTAAATTGATAAAACCCGTCCTTATCTGATGTTAGGGTGAATTCCCTAAAATACTTACGCCGAAACTTGAGCTAAAGCCGGAGGTAATGCAACATCTTGTCCTGAATTTAAGATCAATTCAGAATGTTCTTCTCCTTTCGCATAAGCCGCCATTAAACAAGCAATTTCATGGGGAGGTAAGTTATCTAAACATACCATTTTTCGGGTTCCTTCCAAGTCAATCATCCGCGATAAATTACTCGGATCGGATAAAACCGCCGCCGCTTGTTCGACAATAGACCAATCGGTGCGTTCTTGCCAAGACCATTTTAAACTATAATAATTAATCGGTTTTACAACTCCATTTTCATCGGGTTTTTGACCAGAATGCTTGGTAAATTCCGGCACAAAAATCCCCGTTGCGGGTTCAACGCCTCGCGCTTGAACAGAAGCGACTAAACGGTTAAAATCACTCAATCCCCGTGATTTTAAATAGGTCACCATCACCACCCCTTTCGGCAATTCTCCTGATTCCGCGACAAACCAAATTTGACCCCATAAGGTGTGTTCTGTTTGTCCTAAACTGCCAAAAAATTTGCTAAATTTTAGGATAGTCATGGAACACTTAGAACCATAATCTGTATCCCCAATTGTCCACTGTCCCGCCTGACAATTATTGCGAACCGCAATCGGAATTTCGGGAACTAATAAAGCTTCTTTAGGTTTTGCTCCAAAGACAGTAAAACTCGCTCTTTCTAATGTTTTAGTCATTTTATTTTCCTTTATTTTTTCAAATTTCAACAAAAATTTCTCTATAAGGGCGAGTTAATCGGGTTTTAATCCTCTCGCCCCTATTCTGTTTTAATTCGGTAATAATCTATCGAATTAAATGGGATTGTTTTTCGGGTTCAGGATAGGGATACAATGCTTCTTGTTGAGCTTTAAGAATGCGTAAAGCTGCTAACAAATGCTCTAACAAAGGGGTATGGGCTGTGGTAAAATGAATACTAAATCCTTCCCCATCCCGTGCATAACCTGGACATACTAACGATGCTGAACCTTGTTCTTCATGGGTGGCAATATAAAGCCAATCATGGTCTTCTAATTTGTAGTGAGTATCTGTCCAAGTTCTGAGCATGGCAGTTTTCCTCCTGTAGGGTTTTTGGGTTTTTTACCAAAACCTCAATCCCAGATTAATTGGGTCAAGACACCACCCGATCAAGGTTGAATGATCCCGATGGCTGCAACAAACGCTATGGGGGACGTTTGGGTATTGAACTTTTGTTCAACTAACCCTATCTTAGTCAATGTTGACTCAATCGTCAAGTATGAGGATAAAATTTTTTTCTCCTGGTTTCTCGATCTCTACCCCCTTCCTGCGCGTAGGCATTAGACTGGTTGTAGCAGGTTGAAATTTTATTCAAACCAGCGTATTATGGGAGTCAGGAGGAATGTACTGTGGAACAAACCTTTGGAAAGCTAATTCGTCAAGCTCGTAAAGACAAAGCCTACTCACAGCGCCAGTTAGCAGCGTTGTTGCAAGTGGATTTTACCTATTTATCGAAGCTGGAGAACGATCGCGCGGACTACCCGCCTAAAGAGGATGTGATTCGGGGGTTGGCGCGAAATCTCGGTTTAGACGAGGAGGAGTTAATCTTCTTGGCGGGCCGAATCCCGCAGCATTATGAGACATTTCTGAAAGAAAACAACAAAAGTATGACGGCGCTATTCCGCCGGATGCAGGAAAATCCCAACTTTGCCCAACAAATTTTTGAGGCTGTCCGGGAGGTTGAATAAGTGAGTATCCTGAAGCCGTACCGCTTTTATCGTCGAGAGTCGATTGAGCGTCGGGCCAATGAGATTTTGCGACGGATGCAAACCACGCCCAATTTTGCTCCAGAGTGGCCGTTTGAAGCTTCTCTGGTGGCAGATTTCCTTGATTTAGGGGTGGTTTGGGATTGCATTCCGCCCGATGAACAGGGGGCGATCGCGGCTCGAATTTTGCCGACGGAACGACTCATCGAAATTAATGAGGAAATTCAAGAAAAATCCAAGGGATTTATTGAGTCTACAATCGCTCATGAAATCGGTCATTGGATATTACATATTAATCATGATCAATTAGAGTTAAGAGACTCAGAAAGTTGCGAAAATCAATGGGATGAACCCTTTGTTTGTCGAGGCGCAACGGTTGAATCTCATCTGGCTTCGATTGAATGGCAAGCTCAATATTTTGCCAGTTGTTTATTAATGCCTCGCCCGATTTTAGAAGAAAAACGTCAGGGACGAGATTTAACCCAATGGCGACACCTTTATAACATGAAAGATGAGTTGGGGGTGAGTATTTCTAATTTAACCAATCGTTTACAAGAATTGGGTTGGATTTCAATTCCTAAAGGGGAACGTACAATTTACCCCGGAAAAGCTGCTTAACCCCTCAATCAAAGGCTTTGCATCCTTTTTAAGGCCAGCAGAGCCTCCCTGATTTAATTTCTAGGTTTTACTGGAAAACAAGATTATTAATAAATTGAGTTAATCAATAATTATGTCTGAAAATAAATTTATTTTACCCGTTGTAATTGAAAAGGATAGTGATGGTTATTTTGCCTTCTGTCCTTCGTTACAAGGATGTTATACTCAAGGAAATTCTTATGAGGAAGTGATTGATCATCTTCAGGATGTGATTCGTTTACATATTGAAGATCGATTAGCAAATGACGAGTCTGTTCCTGTGAATCAACTGGTGAGTTTAACAACCTTAGAGGTTCAGGTGTAATCATGCGTCTGCCGCGGGTTACGGCTAGTGAAGTAATTCGGGTTTTAGAGCATATTGCTTTTACCTTAAATCGTCAAACTGGAAGTCATAAAATTTATAAAAATTATGCAAATCAGCGCGTTACTGTTCCTTATCATGCGGGAGAAATATTACATCCTAAGTTATTAAAAAGTATTTTAAATGATGCGGCGTTAACAGTAGAAGAATTTGTTAGAATCAAGGATGAAATCTGAAGCATTTTCTCGTTTCCAGCCCAAAACTTTCCAATACTTTATTCATTCAACTCCTTAATATATTATGTTGCCTAAACACCCTTGGCTCAAAAAATGTATTGAACATCTGCAAAAATTACCTAATATCAAAACAAATCCTCACTTCCTTAGTTTTAAAGGCGGGAATTTCCAGATTTTTCAGGAAGTGATCAGGGTGAAGTTATTGAATCGGTGAGATTTTTAAGGGGATAATTATTCTGAACACACTCAGCAAGTAACTTGGCAATTAAAAGATCATCAGCATCATGGAAAATACCACAATGAGGTAACTTCTTTTCTCTATAGAAAATTTCTGATGATATTTCTTCCAAAATATATTCTTTGGATTGCTGTATATTAAGAACAGCAAAAGAACCATTGGATTTACAAGTAAAAGATTTTTCCATATATGCTTTAACTTCTCTAATCTTTTCTACTTCAGTCTCCTGGTCAAAAAAATCAAGCAAATAGACAGATAAATATTTTTCGTCACGTTCTATTCGTCTTTGAAAAGCAGAACTCTTTGGGATTCCCTTCTCCAAATCGCGAGGTTTACAATAGCGCGTAACGTTACCAGTTTCTATCTCTGTCATTTTTATGCTTCTTGTTTATATTTTTTTGTGTATCTTTATGTTTAAATCGTTAAGGTAATCAATTAGATCTAGAGCATACATCGAACCATTAAAAGTAATTCGTTTATTTATATGTAAACTTGGCTTAAAAATAACATAGTCTAAAAAGTAATCTTTTTTGAATCGTAGGGTTATTGAATTATTTCTATCTCTTTCCCATTCTAAATAAAAAAGACCAGTTTCACTTACTGTTAAGCTACTCGGTTTAAAAATACTCCCGATTGCTTCAAGAAATAAAAACATTGTCTTAAGGGACTCCAACGAAATCTCATAGTCTTCATCTTCTTCTGAATCGCATAATTCTTTTAATTCACGAATACGGTTAAAAAGATAATCATCTTTCAATTTTATAGCATCAATCCCATATTTCAATATTTCTTCAAAGGTCGATAATTTGTCTATTGTATCTCTTTTAATGAATTTATTTTTGGATGTTTCAAGATTGCCCAATTTGGATTCTGTATAATAGAATCGAGCTTTTTTGATTGGAACAGAAGACAAACTTTTATCTACTGTATTCTCTTTGAAAGAAAAAAGGTTCTTCTGGACGGAAAAATCAGAAATTTCATTCCTGTTATCAGTGAGCATTGTCGTCATCTTGATCCTCCATTAATTTTCCAATTTCATCTGAGTCCGGTATGGTTTGATTGGTTTTAGCTTCAAATCTTTTCAGAGCTTCACCTAGAGAGCTTACAAGTGATTTGGCTGTAATATGAGAAGCATTGAGTATCGCTTCTTCTTTTCCATTGCGACTTAATAATATGAAAATATCATGTTTAGAAACTCCAATACCAAACTCGTTGAAATAGATACTGTTTAATTCATCCGATTTGATAATCTCTACTATAGTTTGTTTTTGATTGTCTTTTTCTGAGTCCATTATTTTATTTTTTAGTGTGGTCGAGCTTTTGAATTGGTTTGAGAGAAGGCAAGCAATTACCCATTCCCTTGACTAACCATAGCATATAATATCAATACTCGGTCTACGGCGCAATAGTCCTCTAACAATGGTGTTATCAAAGTTTTTGTCAGCCAGGAATTTCAGCATATTTCTTGTTTTTCTTTACGCGCTAATAATCTATCAGCTACTTTAAGCGAGGGATAGGGGCATTATCCATTTAGTTAGTGATCTAGCCAAATTAAATAAGGAGGTGACATTAGCCACCTCCTCTAAGATTACAAATTAGTGATCGAATTAGTAATCGAAATCGCCGCCCATACCAGCGCCAGCACCCGCCGGAGCATTATCTTTGGGTTCCGGTTTGTCAACAACAATACACTCGGTTGTTAACACCATTCCTGCAATTGAAGCCGCGTTTTGCAGCGCAGAACGGGTCACTTTTGCCGGGTCAACAATACCCGCTTCAAACATATCCACGAATTCGTTAGAAGACGCATTGTAACCGACGTTAAAGTCTTTTTCTTTAACTCGTTCGGCCACAACAGCACCGTTAACGCCCGCGTTTTCAGCGATCCGTTTCAGAGGCGCGGACAATGCACGAGACACGATCAACGCTCCGGTTAAGGCTTCGTGGGTCAGGTTAGCATTCGCCCATTCTTCCAGTTGAGGAGCTAAGTGAGCCAATGTTGTACCACCACCGGGAACGATCCCTTCTTCAACGGCTGCTTTGGTGGCGTTGATGGCATCTTCCAGACGCAGTTTGCGGTCTTTCATTTCGGTTTCGGTGGCTGCACCCACTTTGATTACAGCCACGCCACCCGCTAATTTAGCCAAGCGTTCTTGGAGTTTTTCCCGGTCGTAGGAAGACTCAGTTTCTTCCATTTGACGGCGAATTTGCTCACAACGGGCTTTAACAGGTGCCTCATTGCCCTCAGCAACGATGGTGGTGTTATCTTTGGTCAGGGTGATGCGACGGGCTTTACCGAGCATATCCAGCTTGGTATTTTCCAGTTTCAGACCTGCATCTTCAGTGATCAGTTGACCACCCGTTAACACAGCGATGTCTTCTAACATGGCTTTACGGCGATCGCCAAACCCAGGCGCTTTAACCGCAGCGACATTCAGAACACCGCGCAAACGGTTGACCACCAGGGTTGCTAAGGCTTCTTTTTCAATATCTTCAGCAACAATCACCAGAGGACGGCCAGAACGGGCGACTTGCTCCAGAACAGGCACTAAGTCTTGAACTAAGGTAATTTTTTTATCGGTAATTAACAGATAAGGTTCTTCCAAAATCGCTTCCATCCGTTCGGTATCGGTAGCGAAATAAGGAGAGATATAACCTTTGTCAAAGCGCATCCCTTCGGTAATTTCTAATTCGGTGGTCATGGATTTTCCTTCTTCTAAGGAAATCACGCCTTCTTTACCGACTTTATCCATCGCCGAAGCAATCATTTTACCGACTTCTTCGTCGTTTCCGGCAGAAATTGAACCGACTTGAGCGATCGCTTTGGAATCTTCCACTTGGCGAGCGTGTTCGGCAATTTTTTCAACTAAAAAGTTAGTAGCTTTATCAATACCGCGTTTGAGTTCAATGGGGTTGGCTCCCGCAGCCACGTTCCGCAGACCTTCTTTAACCATCGCGTGAGCTAGAACCGTTGCAGTGGTGGTTCCGTCTCCGGCGGCATCATTGGTTTTGGAGGCGGCTTGACGAATCAGGGCAACGCCAGTATTCTCAACGTTATCTTCTAGTTCAATTTCTTTAGCAATGGTGACGCCATCATTCACAATTTGAGGCGCACCAAATTTTTTTTCTAATACAACGTTGCGACCTTTGGGGCCAAGAGTGACAGCAACGGACTCCGCCAGGATGTCCATACCACGCTCTAATGCACGACGAGCATTTTCGTTGTAGATAATACGTTTAGCCATAGGTGTTGTGTTCTGATTTTAGGTTGATAGTACAAACGAATTATGAAAGATAGGAGTTTTAACCATTCAGATCGGATAACAACAGTGTGGTGTACGATCCAAAGGGTTGAAAACACGAATTAGCTGACGATGGCTAAGATATCTTTTTCTGCTAACAGAACATATTCATCGCTGCCGAGTTTGACGTCAGTGCCAGCGTATTTAGAATAAAGAACTTTGTCACCGATTTTGACTTCTAATTCGGAGCGAGAACCATCATCATTGCGTTTGCCAGGGCCAACTGCCACAACTTCGCCCACTTGGGGTTTTTCTTTGGCGTTATCAGGTAGAAAAATTCCACCTGCGGTTTTTTCTTCAGACGCACTTACTTTGACGAAAACGCGCTCACCTAAAGGTTTAACGGTTGATACGCTTAGAGATACAGCAGCCATTCATGAGCCTCCACTTTACAGCAATATTGGGAACGAGAGTTTGGTCATTTCCTTTGAGGAATTCACATTAGCACTCTCGACTCCTGAGTGCTAATGTAACGAAAATACGCCACCCATTGCAACAGCCTAAGTTGTACGGGTTCCCGAACAGAGGGCAGGGGGAATAGGGGAATAGGGGCAGGGGTGTTTCATGTTTGAAAATTATCGTTAATCTGAATCATTGACAACAGAAATAAACACGGCTATTCTATAAACATTAGGACTTGTGTTTGTCATATGTCTAAAGGTATAAATACCGCCTTTTAACTTAAGTCGGGTAATCGAGTCAGACTGACTTAACAATAAACCCTTGTACCTGTAAGCATTGCAACACCGAAGCGAGTGAAAGCTCATTTTATCTCAGGACTACCCCGATCAGGCTCTACTTTACTGGCGGCGCTGTTACGCCAAAATCCTCGGTTTCATGCAGCTATGACTAGCCCTGTGGGGGGGTTAGTTGAGCGGATGTTGGAAGCCATGAGCGAAAATAATGAGTTTTCGGTATTCATTTCCCCGGAACAAAAACGGGCGCTGATTATGAGCATATTTTCTGCTTATTATCATCCGCAAGCTGACAAAGAAATCATCTTCGATACCAATCGGCTTTGGTGCAGCAAATTACCATTAATTTTAGAACTCTTTCCCGAAGCAAAAGTTATCTGCTGTGTCAGAAATATTGCTTGGATTATGGATAGCATAGAGCTACTGATTCGGCGCAACGCCTTTGATGTTTCCCGGTTATTTAATAATCCAGCAGAACGAGCTACAGTCTACAGTCGCACCGAGGCATTAAGTCAAGGTTCGCGTTTAGTTGGTTATGCTTATACCGCCCTGAAAGAAGCATTCTACAGCGAACAGAGTGCTTCTCTCCTTTTAGTAGATTATGATTTATTAACCAAAAATCCGACTAAAACCATATCGTTGATTTATCAATTTATAGGTGAAGAACCTTTTGAACATGATTTCAAGAATGTGGAATATCAAGAGCCAGAATTTGATAATAAATTGAAAACAAAAGGGTTACATCAAGTGCGTTCTCAAGTCGAGTTTAAACCAAGAAAAACGATTTTACCGCCAGACTTGTTTGAGCGATTTGATAGCTTATCTTTTTGGACAGAGGCAACAAATAGTCGCGCTAGTGCGATTGTAGCGAAAGCGAAAGAAACTGTAAAAAATGAGCCTCTTGATCACCCCTAGCCCCCCTTAAAAAGGGGGGAACAGGAAATCAAAGTCCCCCTTATTAAGGGGGATTTAGGGGGATCTAACCTCGGCTGTAATCACAGGTTTTCGGCTTAAGAGGACTTAATCTTTGAGGCTGGGGTTGAAAGTCCAACCGGACTTAAATATAAACCATAGATATCAGGGATTTTAGCAATTATGAACCTGCCAACTATCAACAAATCCATCATTTTTGTAGACTCCTCAGTAGAAAACTATCAAAGCCTAATTGATAACACCGATACCGCTCAAATTGTCATTTTAGATAACACATCTAGCGGGATTGAACAAATTACTAACGCCTTAGCTAATCAAAAAGATATTGCAGCCGTACAGATCCTTTCTCATGGTAGCGAAGGCAGTTTAAAACTCGGTACTGATGTACTGAATGGGAATGATATAGAAAATTTTAATACTCAGCTACAACAGTGGGGAAATGCTCTAACAGAAAATGGCGATATCCTATTATATGGATGCAACGTAGCCGACGGGGAAACGGGCAAGAATTTTGTTAAACGATTCAGTGAAATCACCGGGGCAGATGTCGCCGCCTCTAACGACTTAACCGGAAATCAAACATTAGGGGGGGACTGGGATTTAGAAATAGTAACGGGCAAAATAGAAGCCACTGTACCCTTTAATCAGGAGGCGATGGCAGATTATGATTATACACTGGCTAACTTTGATGTTACAGAGGCAACCGATGATGGCACCGGCACTGTAGCAGGTACATTAAGCAAAGCCATTTTAGATGCGAATACCACAGCCGACGATGACACGATTACCCTGCAAACAAACGTTACTGTTACAGGAGTGATGCTGACTCTAGTTAACAGCAACATTGATTTTATTGGCAATAACAATAGTGTTGAGGGCGGTAGCAGTTTCCGTCCCTTCTTTGTCAAGTCGGGAATCGTTGATTTCTCCAACATGACTATCACCAATGGTAAGGCACAAGGCGGAAATGGTGGCCCACGAGGTGGGGGTGCTGGCGGTATGGGGGGCGGACTATTTATTTATAACGGTACGGTGAGTCTGAATAGTGTCACCTTTTCCAACAATCAGGCGATCGGCGGTGACGGCTATATCGACAGCTTCGGAGGAGGAGGAGGAGGCTTCGGAGGAGGAGGAGGCGGCGGCTACGGTGGCGGTGGAGGCGGCTTCGGCGGCGCGGGCAGCGACNCCAACTCCCGCACCGGAACCAACGGCTGTATTTGATCCCTCGAAGTTTATTGTTGGACTATCGTTAAACACAACCGAACCCAGTGGAGAACCCCAACAGGGGACGAGTAATGATGACCAAATATTCGGCACAGATGAGAATAACTGGATTAACTCAGGTGCTGGAAATGATCAGGTGTACGGGTATAAAGGCAATGATTACCTCGACATCGGTAGCGGAGATGACATCGCTCATGGAGGCAAAGAAGATGATTATATTATCGGTAGTGAGGATAATGACCTCATTTTTGGGGATGAAGGCAAAGATGTCCTAATCGGAAATGACGGTAATGACATCCTCTTAGGCGGTCAAGATGATGACTTTTTGCAAGGAGGCGACGGTGATGATCAACTGTTTGGCGGTCAAAACGATGACTCCCTCCAAGGCGGTGACGGTAAAGACACCCTATTCGGAGATATTGGCAGCGACATCTTAGAAGGCAATGCAGGTGATGACCTGCTCTTGGGTGGAGAAGACCAAGACACTATGTCTGGTGGTGCAGATAATGACACCCTCTATGGCGGTCAAGCCAATGACCTTGTAGATGGAAATCAGGGCAATGATATCCTATTCGGAGATTTAGGAGATGATACCCTCGATGGCGGTGAGGGTAACGATGTCTTAACCGGAGGTCAAGGTAATGACTGGTTAATTGGAGCCGGGGGCGATGACACCCTAACAGGTGGTGCGGGTAATGACCGCTTCTATCTGGCCAGTAGTTTTGGCAATGAGCTAATTACCGACTTTACTAACGCAGAGGATATTATCGCTTTAACCGGAGGTCTAACTTTTGAACAGTTAGAAATTACCTCTTTTAACGGCTCCACCCTGATTAAAATCGCCAGTAGTCAACAACAGTTGGCTGAACTGTTTGGAGTCGATAGCAGCTTAATTGGTGAGAGCAATTTTGTTCTCGGATAATAGTCATTAGTGTAGAGACGTGCCACGGCACGTCTCTAACAGGATCAGCAAAGAAGAAGATTATCCGACTGCATTGCAGTTGATAAAGTTTCTCTGCGGATAAATTAACCCCATCATCGGTTACAATTCCAAAGTAATTAATTTAGCAATTTCTTCAGTCTGAAAACCTAAAGCCATTGGTTTTTGTGCTTCAGGAATTATCTGCACATCATAGAGTTCTGTGACTATTCCTTCTAAACGCAACCAGTGAACGATCGCACCTGTATTCAGATCAATTACCATGATATAAATTTCCCTTTTCTAAGACATTTTCTAATTGCCAAAGTTGATATTTAGAACTTAGGTAAATGCGATTGTGGGTGCAATATAAACCCATTGCGCGATCGAATATGCGCCAATATCCAGAAATAGTATTAGTTTCGGGATTGCTACCAATTAACATTAACCTGCTAGTTTGATAGGTAGTGCAAGCGAGGCTAATTTGTTGAGAGGTTAACCAAGATGGAAACTCGCGATCGCCCATTAAATCCTGTGGCGAATCCGCACTAGCAACCCCTTTCCCATTCTGCTTTTCCTCCATACTTTTATCCCTTAAATCCCTTACTTTTTCCAAATTTTCGTCTCCTAAATTCCTGACTAAATTGCTTTTCAAATCAGTTTTCAACCTTCCCTCTGCTTCTTTTCCGATTCCTTCTGCCTTGTCGATCTGTATCGCTTCCGGCGACGCACCCGATTGATATCTTTCCCAAACTTTAAGATATCCCAACTCCAAATATCGCACAGTTTGAGGTGTATTAAACAGAGGCAATTGGCGGCGATTTTCATTGAGATCATCTTTCAACTTTCGCAACTCTTGAGGATGAGTAGCTAAATGTACCGCCAACTTTTCATAATCTTCTAAACTATTAACGATTAACTGTGGTAAATTAACCGCATTTAATAAACTTGCTCCCACCCGCGCCGCAAAAGTTTCTCCGGGGCAGGTAATAAAGGGGATTCCCATCCACAAAGCATCACTACCTGTCGTGTGAGCATTGTAATATAAAGTATCCAGAAATAAGTCGATCCAAATGTGGCGTGATAGGTGTTCCTCCTGTAATAATCTCGGCGCAAAAATTAGGCGATCGCCCTTAATTCCCCGCAATTTAGCCTCATATTTCAGGTTCCGATTTGCTTCGGGATTGCTGTCTAATAACCATAGTACACTATTAGGGACTTTCTGTAAAATTCCGATCCGCGATCGCAAAAGCCTTCTCAATTTCGGGTACAATTAACATTGATTCTGGCACTACTTCTAAATCCGGCGCTCGGCGTAAAAAATAAAGCCATTTATCCGTAATATTCGTCAATTCTTCCAGAGTTTTAGTGAATTTGGGTAACTCCACAAATACTAATTTTAACGGACTATGTTGATAATTTAGTAGTAACTCATCTTCCTTGAGCGTAAATTGGGAAATGACTTTACTCTGTTGATTAAACATAATAAAATCCGTCACAGCTACACCAATTGCTGCTCTCAATTCTGGATAAACTTCTCCTAATTTCAGTTGATTTACATACATTTTTGCTGTGTTATAAAGAATTCTTTTGCCAAAAGCAGGTACATTCACAGCCTGCATTTCAATTAACACATTTTCGCCGTTATTCAGTTGAGCTTTAACATCAAAATAAGTAGTTTTTAAACCAGAAATTCTGCCGGGTGCGTAGGGATCAATAATCTCTAAAGAAGTGATGAAAGTCTCACCCTGATAGACGATCGCATTCAAAAAACTAATTAAAATATCCTGACTTTGATCGGAGCCAAATATTTTTTTAAAGGCGTAGTCTGTTTTGGGGTTAATAAATTTCATGGTGTTCGTGGGAAATAATATAGGTAGGGATTTAGGCAATACCTGTATTCAAAACTGCGCGATCGTTATTGATAGAATCTGAAGACATATCTTTAATATATCCCAAATGTAGAGACTGATTTTACAAATAATTGCCTCATATTAATAATATCATAAACCCGGCACCACGCCATGTTAAATCGCTCCATAGAAATCTAACAATTTGTAAAGGATAGCTCTGAATCATTGACAACAGATGACAAACACAGCTATTCTCTAAATAGTGAAACTTGTGTTTGTCATCTGTCTAAAGGTATAAATACTCCTCTTTAACTTAAGTCAAGCTTCGCGTTTAGTTGGTTATGCCTACAACGCCCTAAAAGAAGCATTCTACAGCGAACAGAGTGCTACCAAGTCAATAATCGGACAGTTATTACTTTTTTCTATTGAAGGATATATTCATGAAAGTTTCCACTGTTACTCATATTACTTGGTTCGCTATCTGATCGGGGTTAAAAGTTATCAGTGTAATAACGGACACAAAGCACTAAAACAAAAATATTCTTGCTCTAAATTATCGCAAGATGCAGACTAGGAATAAAAAAATTCTCTTGTGTTTACTGCTCTTGCACTATCAAACTTTTGGGGTTAAAAGTGCTAACTACCTACTCCAAGTATTAGCCTTTAGCCATTTGTTAAAATCCTAATCTTCTTTTCACCTGAGGTAATTCTAATGAATGACACACAGATTGGGAGCCTACTTCGCAGCTCCTTAAATGCAGACAGTCGAACCAGCCATACTTTTGCAGACCAGATCAATCTGAGTGGATCTGTGGGTGGAAAGCGTCCAATTGATTCAATTATTGATTTGGGTCCCACATATCTTTTCATCACAAAAGGTGCAATATCATTTCAGGGAGAAGCAACAAATCTAAACAGCTATTCGGACATGGTTGACAATCTGAATGCAATATATTCGATCAACGGCGTAAACGTTCGAAGAGAAATAGTTGAAAACAAAGTATTCTTTCTAGTTGAAATTGACACTTATTCAGCATACAGCAAGGGTTTCCAGTTTGAAATACATAAAATAAATGAAAATAACTTTAAATTAATAACAACACAACCATCTACCCAAAAGTCTTTGGTTAT
The DNA here is from genome assembly GCF_900010725.2 of Planktothrix serta PCC 8927. Lineage (NCBI taxonomy): Bacteria > Bacillati > Cyanobacteriota > Cyanophyceae > Oscillatoriales > Microcoleaceae > Planktothrix > Planktothrix serta. Next base: position 214,686 of record NZ_LR734869.1, read on the forward strand.
TAGTATTTATGATAGTAGTCTTGGATCGGTTTCTGATGATAATAATATATATAATAAACTTGATGATATAGTTGGAATATCCTTTCATTATTATCGGAATATTTATCGGAAGGGTTATGTCCAAAATGGAACAGTTTTCTTAGATACAAACCTGAATGGAATTCCCGATCCTGGGGAGCCGACAACCACTACAGATCGGAATGGTCAAGGTGATCTGTTTCTTACTGATGATGAATTTGCTCAGATTGACGTTAACAAAAATGACAAAATTGACCTGAATGAGGGGCGGATAGCCATGATTCAGGGAGTCAATTCTGCTGCGGAAGTACCCAATAAAGGAATTCTGACGGCTGTTGCAGACCCCAACATTACAACCGTCACTCCTGTTACCAGCTTAGTTGAGCGTATGGCTCGGCGACTTTTGGCCGATCCAACCATTCCCGATCCCGTCAAAACGGCTAATGACTTAATTCAAGAGCGGTGGTATCGCTACCTTGAACCCGTTTGCAATGTCCAACTGGTGGGTTATCATCCCGATCCGAATGATCCCCAAAAACCGTTAGAATATCCAGATCCTACCACGATTCGCATATTTGACCCCAACGTAGAGTTTAAGTTTGATAGCAATGATTCATTTGATATCGAAGATCGAACCTACGCCGAAATTGAAGCATTCATACAGGACGACACCTTGGATGAAGGCATTGTTAATCTTAAGACTTTTCTAAGTCCAGAAACTTATGACTACTTAATCGGCGCACAAATCGAAATCATCACCGAACTTTTTGGATTAGCTACAAAGCAACCTATTAACCAAGTGCTTGACCTGCTAGCCGATTCACTCCTCGATCCTAAACTGAACGATGCAAACAACTTAGGGATTAATAACCAATTCTACCAGTTGGTTATGAACTGGTTTGACGCAATCAACTCAAGCCTGGATTTCGACAAGCGCGATTTGATGGCAACGTTGATATCAGAAGCATCGCGCAATCTTGCCATTGAATCTTACCAAGCCGTTAAGGACGGTCAAGAACCAGATAGCTTTCGCGATGTTTATCGAGTGAATGCGAAAGAACAGCGGCTCATGGAAGTTGTTGCAGATAAGCTCAATCAAATTTATGAAGACAAGTTTCATAACATAACCGTCCAAGAATACAACGACCTCTTCTCTTCAAAAGCTCTACAAGAAGACTTCAATAACTCAACCTACACTGCTGACAATATCTTCCCAGTTGACACCACAGACTTTACCCTCTCAATTCCTGAAGATGGTGAGTATGTGTTTCAAGTGTCTGACTTCCCCTTTACCAAGGGCGACACCGATGATACGCTCAAATCTGTTATCGTCAACCCCATTCAGGCCTTTATTGGGGAAAGCAAAGGCAGCCTCAAACTCAATGGTCAAGAAATTACCGAAGAGACCGAGATTGCTGTAGAAGACATTCAGGCAAACTTACTCACCTACACCCCCACCAAAGGTAGTCTTTCAACAAATTTCTTTGATTTTCGCGTCACAGATGGCAAGTTCTACTCGGATCACTCGCACCGCGCTGTCCTTGATATCGAGATGAAGGTGACTCCAACTCCCACACCGGAACCAACCGTTACTCCCACACCTCAACCAACGCCAANCGGTGAGAGCAATTTTGTTCTCGGATAATAGTCATTAGTGTAGAGACGTGCCACGGTGCGTCTCTAATACTGATTTTTCCTACAATCAACCCGCTCTTCAACACATCAACAGCTAACACCTGTACACTTTAAAACTGTTAGGATATAGTTTTAAGGCTTTTTAGATCAAACGGCGTAATTGTATGTCATCTTCGTCTGAATCTGCGATGATTGTGGCTTCTGAGTTGGGTTCAGGTGCTGAACCTCTGGTTAAGGCAGTGCAAACTTTAGGATTAGATAAAATTCAGCGCCATATTTTTATTTGTGCGGATCAAACTAAACCCCTATGTTGCTCTAAGGAAAAGAGTTTAGAAGCGTGGAACTATTTGAAAAAACGATTAGCTGAGTTAAAACTGGATCAGCCTACACCGACTCAACCCGGTTGTACGTTTAGAACTAAGGCAAATTGTTTGCGCGTTTGTACTCAGGGGCCGATTTTAGTGGTTTATCCCGATGGGGTTTGGTATCATTCTGCAACACCGACCGTGATTGAACGGATTCTCCAAGAGCATATTTTAGGTTCCCAAGTCGTAAAAGAGTATGTGTTTCTCACCCATCCTCTACCCGATTGTTTTTCTGGTGTCCCAACAGAGGTCAAGGATTAAGCAAGGAATCTGTTTAAACCTTATTAAGCATTTGTAACTTATACAGATCGGATTTCAGGTATCATAGATATTGGGTCACTGCTTAGTAAAATGTCGTAAACTTGCCTATATATCTATTTTTCAGAACGCTGTTTTATTGACAGCTAAATCAGGAGACTACTGACTTCAGAGAAACGTCTCCCGATCTCAGGGTTAGTCAAATGTACGACAGTCAAGGTTTTTGAGTCCCAAGGTCAGCACCCCGCTCTAAAGAGACGGGGCTTCATGCCTCTAACTTTGGATAGTTGACCCGCCTAAGTCTTAATTGACTACGTTATCGGCAAGTGTTAAAGACCCACCAATGGATGCGAAGCTAGTCCGTTGCTCTGGAACTTAAAAGTTAAACAGTTTTACGAGGGGTAAGACAGTGATGACCGAGATAGTTACCGACCGATAACATTGGCGAAGCTAACATTACCCGACAAATGTGCAGAACCGATAAATTTGGGTTTCCCTCTCGTTATGTTCCCCGTTTTAAATTTGTTAAAGGGTTTCAAACAGGCGATATTGTTAAAGCTATTGTTACCCAAGGAAAGAAAGTTGGAACTTATATTGGACGGATTGCTGTTCGTTCAAGTGGAAGTTTCAATATCACTACAAAACCGGAAATTATTCAAGGAATTAGTCACAAATATTGCACAACAATTCACAGAAAGGATGGTTACTTGTATGCAACATAAACCCTACCCCCTTTTTCCTCTCACCACTAATCGGAGTACCGATTTAGTGGGCGTCTCCAAAGGGGGAAGATAGATGAATAAAAAGCCGTTCATCCGGCTCGATGAATCAATCTAAAAAATTGACCTTGATATTGCGGGATTATCCATTGGAACAGATTAAAAATGAAGGATAGTAACGGAGAACAAAAACGGCTCATGCTGGTGGATGATGATCCCAACCTGGTCTTATTGGTCAGGGATTATTTAGAATTTCGGGGATATGATGTCATCACCGCAGAGAACGGTAGGATAGCGCTAGAAATTCTGGAGCAGGAACTTCCTGATCTGATGATCTGCGATATTATGATGCCAGAAATGGACGGCTATAGTCTAGTTAAGCAAATTAGAGAAGACCCTCGTACTGGATGGATTCCTGTTCTATTTTTATCGGCTAAGGGCCAAAGCCAAGATAAAGTTAAAGGCTTGAATACGGGGGCAGATGTCTATATTGTTAAACCCTTTGAGCCTGAAGAATTAGTGGCGCAAGTGGAGTCTTCCCTGCGGCAAGCGTCCCGTTTGACTCAGCGCCAAAATCCCAATATTGATAATGGCCCTAAACTGCGGGTGCGTCGAAATGTAGAACTAACTCCAACGGAGTTAAGGGTTGTACAGTTAGTGGCCCAAGGTTTGGCTAACCGGGATATTGCTCGAATTATGAAAGTTAGTCAACGCACGATTGAAAGCCATGTTAGCAATATGTTGGGAAAAACAGGCCTTCATAATCGGACAGAACTAGCGCGATGGGCGTTAGAAAGCAAAAAAACCTAGGACATCAGGGTGCAGGCGCAGGAGAGAACAGAAAACAGAAGACAAAAAAATAGAGGATAGAGAGAGAATAACAGGGGAGTGATTGCCAGCCCGCACACTTGATGAATTCAATCAGGAGTGAGTAATATTAGGGGGCTGTTCCTTTACCAGGTATACTAAAAAGGTTATAGAGTATTTCTATATTGTAGATCAGTAACAACCAAATCCTTAACTGTTGCCATCGTCCTAGACCCGGAGTTGAGAGAAAGACACAGGGCTAAACCTTAAGTTTTATTCAGCGTTAACCGTTCGGTGTAACCCAGAATATCCTTAAAGAGTAGCCAATGAACTTTCCTATTGTTCTTGGGTTTCCCGCTTATTGACAACAAGTAAAATTAATCTCAGCCCGATGATTAACATCAGGAATTAGGGGAAGTTCCCTTTAAATCCATGACTTTGAGTCTTTAAAAAGGGCTCAAATACTTAAAAAATCGTGGGTTAATCTAATCAATATCCTAGGAATTGATAGAGATTTCTCTTTCCTCTGTTAAGGGTCAGTTTGTACTGCGTCAACGAGGTAGGATAAAATTATATCCTTACATCTATCGGATGAAAGATTCATGGAGAGACAACAGGAGTTGTTGAAGCATAAACTTTCTTCGATTGTGGATGGTAAGATAGAATATTTAGATTAAATTCTTTGCTAAAAATATTAGGTCTTAAGTTTCTATGCCTAACGTAAAAAACCGTCTTTCTATTTTTGTAGACGGTAACAATATGTTCTATGCTCAACAAAAAAATGGCTGGTTTTTTGATCCCCGAAGGGTTTTGACCTATTTCAAAACAGAACAAGTGGATATTACCCTAGTCAATGCCTTTTGGTATACAGGACTCAAAGACCCGCAAGATCAAAGAGGATTCCGAGATGCTCTGATCAGTCTAGGTTATACAGTCCGCACTAAAATTCTCAAAGAATATTACGATGATAGTTCCGGGCGATACTCCCAAAAAGCCAATTTAGATATTGAAATTGTTGTAGATATGTTTAATACGGTAGACCAATATGATCGAGTTGTGTTATTTAGTGGGGATGGAGACTTTGAACGCGCGATTGAACTGTTACGATCTAAAAATACTCATATTACCGTTGTTTCTACAGAAGGAATGATCGCGCGAGAACTGCGGAATGCAACGGATCGTTATATTGATCTCAACGATATTCGAGAACAGATTGAAAAAACTGATTATTAAAGGGAACAGGGAACAGGGAACAGGGAACAGCAAATCAGTAATCAGTAATCAGTAATCAGTTAACAGTCAACGGTTAATAGTCAACAGGATTTTTAATCATGAAATTTCAATCCAACCCCGACCGAATTATTATTTTTGATACCACCTTGCGCGATGGCGAACAATGTCCCGGCGCGACCTTAAATGTGGATGAAAAACTCGTGATTGCTCGACAATTGGCCCGTTTAGGGGTTGATGTGATCGAGGCGGGATTTGCCATCGCCAGTCCGGGGGATTTTGAAGCGGTTTCTCGCATCGCCGAGGCGGTAGGAACAGAAGATGGCCCGGTAATTTGTAGTTTAGCGCGATCGGTCAAAGGAGATATTGAAGCAGCGGCTAAAGCCGTTTCTCCCGCCTTCCATCGGCGAATTCATACCTTTATTGCCACTTCTGATATCCATTTGCAATATAAACTCAAAAAAACCCGGTCTGAGGTGTTAGATATAACCTCAGAAATGGTGGCCTATGCTAAATCCTTTGTGGATGATATTGAGTTTTCTCCTGAAGATGCGGGACGCTCTGACCCGGAATTTCTCTATCAAGTTTTAGAACGGGCGATCGCAGCCGGAGCAACAACAGTTAATATTCCTGATACCGTCGGTTATACGACTCCGGCAGAATTTGGGGCGATCATTAAAGGGATTAAAGATAATGTCCCTAATATCGACCAAGCGATTATTTCCGTTCATGGTCATAACGATTTGGGTTTGGCCGTTGCCAATTTCTTAGAAGCGGTAAAAAATGGGGCGCGTCAGTTGGAATGCACCATTAATGGCATTGGAGAACGGGCCGGAAATGCCGCGTTAGAAGAATTGGTCATGGCCTTGCACGTCCGACGCCAATATTTTAATCCCTTCTTGGGTCGTCCTGCGGAGTCGGAAACTCCCTTAACCCATATTGACACTCGCCAAATCTATAAAACCTCTCGTTTGGTTTCTAATTTGACGGGGATGTTAGTTCAACCGAATAAAGCTATTGTTGGGGCGAATGCTTTTGCTCATGAGTCGGGAATTCATCAAGACGGCATTTTGAAGCATAAACGCACTTATGAAATTATGGATGCTCAATCCATTGGCTTGAATGATAACCTGATTGTTTTGGGTAAACATTCCGGGCGTCATGCGTTCCAAACTCGGATGCGAGAGTTAGGATTTGAGTTAACGGACGATGAGGTGAATAAGGCGTTTGTTCGGTTTAAAGAATTGGCGGATAAGAAAAAAGAAATCACTGATTGGGATTTAGAAGCCATTGTTAATGATGAAATTCAACAAACCCCTGAATTTTTCCATTTGGAATTTGTACAGGTGTCCTGTGGAAATCAAGCCCGTCCCACTGCTACGGTCACAGTCCGCACCCCTGACGGCCAAGAATTAACCGATGCAGCGATTGGAACTGGCCCGGTGGATGCGGTGTATCGGGCGATTAACCGGGTGGCGAATGTTTCTAATGAGTTAATTGAGTTCTCGGTACAGTCGGTAACGGCCGGAATTGACGCCATTGGAGAAGTGACAATTCGCTTACGTCATGAAGGCCGGGTCTTTTCCGGTCATGCCGCCAATACCGATATTATTGTAGCCTCGGCGCAAGCTTATTTGAATGCCCTCAACCGCTTGTCTGCTGACTTAAAACCGCGAATTAATCCCCAATCTTCAGAAGTTGTGGAAACCTCTGTCAGTTAATTAATCAGCTATACGGTTGGCTGTCAACAGTCAACCGTTAACCGATATGAATCCAGAACCTTTTGACCCAAAGAAAAAAATTAAACAGGAAATGCTGTTGCAATATGAAGCCGAAACGATGAAAATGAAAAAAGTTTTTATCGTGACTATGGCGATTTTGAGTTTAGTATTGGCGGGGTTAGGATTATGGATTTTTAATAATTCTCAAACGGTCAGAACCCCTGTTCAAGAAACTCAAAATTAGTTCTTACTGAAGTTGTTGGGTTTGAGGTTTTTCTATTATTTCTAAGAAACTAGGGAAACCTCCTATTTCCAATCGATAATCATCAATTAAATAGAAAAGCTGGGATTAATTGGGAGATGATCAGCATTAATTTTGAAATTTATTTGCGATCGCTTCAGAAAAATTTACAACAAGGGAGTGAACCCACCCACTATCCCGCTTTAAAAAGTTTATTAGATTATCCCTCACAACAGATTGAAGCCAGTATTGAGGAAAAAGGAAATAAAGCCGGAATTCCTGATTTTACCGTCAGAAAACGCGAGTTATTAATTGGATATGTAGAAGCGAAGGACATCGGAATAGATTTATCAACCGTTGAAAAAACAGAACAGTTAGAACGTTATCGAGAATCCCATATTGGGGCTAATTTAATTTTAACGAATTATTTAGAATTTCGTTGGTATGTTAACGGAAAATTACGATTAAAAACAGTTTTAGGCGAACAAGTTAATCATCAGATTCAATTAATTGATTCTGAACAAACTAATCAATTAATTCAAGCATTTCTGAACTATCAGGGCGAAATTATTAATAACCCTGAAGATTTAGCAAAACAGATGGCACAGTTGACAAAAACCATTCGTTATGCAGTCATAGAAGCTTTAAAACTAGAAACAGAAACGGGAGAATTACATCAACTACAAAAGGGATTTCAAGAGGTTTTATTACCGAATTTAGAACAATCTACTTTTGCGGATATGTATGCTCAAACTGTCGCCTATGGTTTATTTACAGCTAGGGTTAGTCATGCTCAAAACCCTCAAAACTATGCCTTTGAACGACGTACAGCCGGGTTATATATTCCCGATACCAACCCATTTTTAAAGCGGTTATTTAATACCGTTGTTGATACGGATGCGCTTTCTCAAATTAATTGGGCTGTTGATGATTTAGTTCAACTTTTAGCCCAAGTTAATATGACGAATATTTTAGAAAATTTTGGTAAAAATACCCGACAGGAAGATCCGGTTGTACATTTTTATGAAGCCTTTCTTGCCGCCTATGATACCGCATTGCGGAAAAGTCGAGGGGTTTATTATACACCTGAACCTGTGGTATCTTTTATAGTGCGTTCAGTGGATTTAATTCTAAAAAATCGGTTTAATTTAGCGTTAGGTTTGGCTGATTATAGTCAAGATAAAACCACAAAACAGCCGAGGGTACAAATTCTTGATCCCGCAACGGGAACTGGAACATTTCTTTATACTGTGGTGAATCAAATTTACCAAAATTTAGAGGAAATGGGGTTAGGAAGGAGTTGGAATGATTATGTTAAGGAGCATTTATTTAATCGTTTATATGGATTTGAATTGTTAATGGCTCCCTATGCGATCGCACACTTAAAATTAGGATTACAATTACAAAATTATGGTTATCAATTCCAAAGCAGACAACGGTTAGGGATTTATTTAACCAATACTTTAGATGAAGCCTTAAAAGAATCCGAGATTTTATTGGGTCAATATGTCGCCCAAGAAGCCAATGAAGCCGCAGCTATTAAGCGAGATTTTCCGATTATGGTAGTTTTAGGAAATCCACCCTATTCTGTTAGTTCTCAAAATTCCAGTAAACGTCAGAGAATTGCTCAGGGAAATGAACAATATTTAGCTGATATTAAATATACAGGTGCAGTTTGGGAGAAAAACTTTAAAAAAGCTAAACCCGGTCAAAAGATTACTGAGTTAACGGCTATTGGTGAGTTATTAGAACGTTATAAAGGTAGAGTTAGATTAGAAGGTGAAAAAAATATTCAACCCCTTGATGATGATTATATTAAATTTATTCGTTTTGCTCATCACCGCATTGAACAAACTGGATATGGGATAGTAGCTTTTATTACTAATAATTCTTATTTAGGGGGTTTAATTCATCGGGGAATGAGAGAGGAATTAATAAAAACTTTTGATGAAATTTATGTTTTAGATTTACATGGGAGTTCATTATTAAAGGAAAAATGTCCTGATGGGACTAACGATCAGAATGTGTTTGATATTCAGCAAGGCGTTGCTATTATAATTGCTATTAAAAATCATCCTGAACAGTTGGTTAATAATAATTTAGCAACGGTTTTTCATTATGATCTGTGGGGGAGTCGTCAAGATAAATATGATTTACTTAATCAAACGGATATTGATTCTCTGCAATGGAGCCAATTAGTATTATCTATACCCAATTATTTTTTTGTCCCTAAAAAATTTAGTTGGAATGAAGAACATGAAAAATTGTTTAAATTATCTGATATTTTTTTAGTGTATTCTAGTGGAATAGAAACAGGTAGAGATGAAGTTTTAATTACGGATTTAGCTGATGAAATCCAACAAGTTATACAAGATTTAAGTAATCCTAGTTTTAGTGATCATGAAGCTTATGAAAAATATAGAATTCAAGATACAAGTGGATGGCGTTTTTGTTCCAACCGTTCTTTATTGATTCAAGAAGGATATGATCAAAATTTAGTTACATTAATTAATTACAGACCTTTTGATTATAAATTTACTTATTATCATAGTATTTTAAGAAGAATGCAAAAAGAAGTTCAAAGTAATCTACTAAAGAACAATTTAGCTTTATTGTCTTGTCGCCAACAATTTGAATCGGGTTTTGATCATATTTTTTGTACTAACACTATTACAGAACGTTGTGCAGTTTCTCTAAAATCGAGAGAACTAACTTATGTTTTCCCTCTCTATATTTACCCTAACACCGAAAACGATCAATATAACTTATTTACAGAATGCACTCCTAACTTTTCCCCAAAATTCCTAAGTGAAATTAAAGTAAAATTAGGATATATCCCCACGCCAGAAGCAATATTTTATTATGCTTATGCTATTTTCCATAGTCCCACCTATCGTCAACGATATGCAGAATATCTTAAAATAGATTTTCCTCGCTTACCCCTAACCAGCAATGAGCAATTATTTAAAAATTTAGCCCAAAAAGGCGAAGAATTAGTTAAATTACATTTAATGGAATCTCAACAACTTAATCGTTTAATTACCCAATATCAAGGAGAAGGAGATAACAACGTTACAGAAGTCACCTATAAACCCCAACAGCAACGAATCTATATTAATAAAACCCGTTATTTTGAAGGAATACCGCCGGAAATCTGGGAATTTAAGATCGGTGGGTATCAAGTGTTAGATAAATGGTTAAAAGATCGTAAAAAAGCTAATCGTAGTTTATCCTTTGACGATATTCTGCATTATCAAAAAATTGTTGTCGCGTTAACAGCAACCTTAACTATTATGAAAGAGATTGATCAAATCATTCCTGAATGGCCGATTTAATAAAACTAATTTAATAGAAAATGCGATCTATAATAACTAATAAGTTAAACAATTGCCTCGAACTCAACGTCTTTGATGGTTAAATATCCCCAGGAGAAAACCTTATGAAATGGCGTGTTATTTTAGAACCTGACCCTGAAACTGGAGAATGGGCTGTTTGGTGTCCAGAGTTACCCGGTTGTGTTTCCGCAGGTGAAACAGAAGCAGAAGCGTTAGAAAATATCACCGAAGCGATCGCACTTTATCTTGAACCTGATCCGATTATATTAAAAGCAGGATCTCTCATGCGAGAGGTTTCTATGACATGACTCGTATCCGTAGAATGAATGCAGATGAAGTTGAAAATATCTTAAAAAATTATGGGTTTGAGTTAGTTTCACAGAAAGGTAGTCTTTGAAGTGGCTGATCCTTCAGAAATACACAATCGCTTACGTTCAGAAGATAAATAAGGAGTTGATCAATCCTGATTATTTAATAGTTTTCTGTGACTTTCCTAAACGATAAGCGGTTAAAGAACTGTTGCGAATATCCGTTTCTAACTGTAAGATTAGTTCATCTAAATCTAAAATATTTGTATCAATACGTTTGCATAAATCTCGCATTTTAGTAGCAGAATGCAATCTAACTTCAGCATTAGGAATTTTAGGTTGATTCATCATATAATTCGGGTAATGTTTCTACTGTTTCTCCAAATTTCTCAAAGATAGCAAGCTCTGTCACCCCGGCATCATTAATTAACAGTAACATCTGTTTTTGCAAATTGAAAACTCTGTTTACTATGTCCTCTGGTAACTTTGCCATCTTATGCGTCCTGATCGATGAAATTTCCGGCACTTGAGCAGACTATCATATTTTTCTGCAACTACCCCTGTCAAAAATCCAATCCCTTTCAGTTGGAATGCGATCTCGATTGATCAACAGCGTTACAATCAATAAATAGGCGTTAATGACTAAACGATTTTGAACGACTCTGTGCTACCCCCAAACACTCCCAGTTTCCAATTTGACACCATTGAAACAGCCTTAGCAGATCTCAAGGCGGGGCGCTGTATCGTGGTGGTTGACGATGAACACCGCGAAAACGAAGGCGACTTAATTTGTGCGGCCCAATTTGCGACACCGGATATGATTAACTTCATGGCGGTATATGCGCGGGGACTAATTTGTTTAGCCTTAACGGGTGAACGTCTGGATCAGTTAGACTTGCCGTTAATGGTGACGAAAAACACCGATGCTAATCAAACCGCCTTCACCGTTAGTATTGATGCGTCCCCTCAAATGGGGGTTTCAACGGGAATTTCCGCCGATGACCGGGCGAGAACCATTCAAATTGCGATTAACCCGGCGACTCGTCCCGATGATTTACGACGTCCGGGGCATATTTTTCCCCTGCGGGCCAAGGAAGGCGGGGTATTAAAACGGGCCGGACATACCGAAGCGGCGGTGGATTTATCTCGGTTGGCGGGGTTATATCCGGGGGGTGTGATTTGTGAAATTCAAAATGCTAATGGCTCAATGGCGCGACTTCCTGAATTAATTGAATATGCGAAAGTTCATCATTTAAAATTAATTACGATTGCGGATTTAATTAGTTATCGCCTCAAACATGATCGTTTTGTTTATCGAGAAAGTGTTGCTAAATTACCCACACAATTTGGCGATTTTAAAATTTATGCCTATCGCAATACCTTAGATAATACCGAACATATTGCCTTAGTTAAAGGTGATCCAGAACAGTTTAAAGAAATGCCTGTGATGGTGCGGGTTCACTCCGAATGTTTAACGGGTGATTCCTTTGGATCAATGCGCTGTGACTGTCGAATGCAGTTACAAACCGCGATGAAAATGATTGATTATGCCGGGTCGGGAGTAATTGTTTATTTACGACAAGAGGGGCGAGGAATTGGATTAATTAATAAGATTAAAGCTTATTCTTTACAAGATATTGGACTCGATACCGTTGAAGCTAATGAACGCTTAGGTTTTGCCCCAGATTTACGCGATTATGGCATGGGGGCACAAATGCTAAATGATTTAGGCGTGAGGCAAATTCGCTTAATTACGAATAATCCGCGTAAAATTGCTGGGTTAAAAGGTTATGGAATTGAGATTGTAGATCGAGTGCCGTTAATTATTGAAGCAACGGATTATAATACGGCTTATTTAGCAACAAAAGCTAAAAAAATGGGTCATTTATTATTACAAACTTATTTAATTACTCTGGCTCTTAATTGGGATGAACCTCAACCTTTCGTCAGAAATTCAGAAGCAGAATCCCTGGAGTTAAAACGCCATCCTAATTCAGTAGACAGTAGTTATGAACGGTTAGAAAAGTTACGGTTTTTAGCAAAAACCAATGATTTATTATTACAAGAAGAAGCTCGACCTGTGGCGATCGCTTTATTTGATCAAGTTCAATTAATTATTAATTTAGGGTTTGATCAAGCGGGAGTAGCCGATCCTCAATGGTATCAACAACTAGATCATCCCTATCTCAAAGCCATTACCACAATTTTAGATCAAATTACCCAATGGCCTCATCTGCAAAAATTACAATTTTTGATTTCTTCTGGGGTTGATCCCCTGACGAATTTACAAGCACAACTCAAGCATGAACAATTTCCCATGACTCAACTCCCTTCTTCCATTTGTCAACAGTTAAAACCCCAAACCATTTATAGCTTTTCCTCCTAAATAAACCGTAGTGAGGGCTTTAGCCCTCTCAACCAGAGAATTTTGAGAATCAACAAACTTCTGATAATTGGGAAAAATTCTAAGATGCTTTAGCCCTCTCAACCCTACAACTTTGAGAATCAACTCCAAGTTGACAACAATTAATCCCTTGACGGAAAACAACAAACAGTAGATATTATTGACAGGGAAATTGTCAGTTGCGATTGATTTTAGATCAAAATGTTGAATCATGAACAATACAACAACTTCCGATCAACCCCCAATGCGTAACGAAAGTTCCCCGTTGCTAACCCCCCCAAAAACTGAACTATGACGACTGAGAAACCCCTGGGTTCTGTAATTCAAGGTTCCTTGACAAAAGGTTTGGAAGTTCGCTTACATCCTGATGTGTCTGTCGAGGAAATGCGGGTCGGAAAATTTTTAGTTGTGCGGGGGAAGCGATCGCATTTTTTCTGTTTGCTGATCGATGTCTCATTAGGAACCTCCAGCGCCCGAATTATCGCTAATCCTCCTCACCCTGATGATGATTTTTTACAGGCAATTTTAGCAGGAAATAGCACCTACGGAACGATTGAATTGAGCCCGATGTTAATGTTGAGCCGGGAATTTTCCGAAGAAGAAGAACTCATTCGTGTCGCCACGCAACAAAATGTAGGGGCGAGGTCTTCTCGCCCTCCCAATAGCCCTCAAAATAATGGAAAATCCGCGATCGCTTCTTTTCAACCCCAAACAAATAGCCCAGAAATTGAACTGTTACCTGTAAAAACCATTCCAGTTCATTTTTCCCAAGTTTATGAAGCCAGCGAACGGGATTTTAGAATTATTTTTGGTTGGGAAGATGACCCCACCCGGCGGAATTTTGCCATCGGTAAACCCCTGGATATGGATGTACCCATTTGTTTAGATTTAGATCGGTTTGTGGAACGTAGTAATGGAGTTTTCGGGAAATCAGGAACGGGAAAATCCTTTTTAACGCGGTTATTATTATCGGGAATTATTAAGAAAAAAGCCGCCGTTAATTTAATCTTTGATATGCACTCAGAATATGGCTGGGAAGCGGTATCGGAGGGGAAACAATTTAATACGGTTAAAGGGTTAAGACAACTATTTCCGGGTCAAGTCGAAGTTTATACTCTTGATCCTGAATCAACCCGACGGCGAGGAATTAAAGATGCTCAAGAATTATATCTGAGTTACAGTCAAATTGAAGTGGAAGATATTATGTTAGTGCAACGGGAATTAAATCTTTCCGAAGCTAGTATTGATAATGCTAATATTCTCCGCAGTGAATTTGGGAAAGATTGGATTACTCAATTGTTATCGATGACGAATGAAGAAATTCAACTGTTTTGTGATGAACGTCGAGGACATAAGGGATCGATTATGTCGTTACAACGGAAATTACTACGGATGGATAATTTAAAATATATGCGTCCTAATTGTCCGTTTAATTATGTAGATAAAATATTACAATCTTTGGATGCGGGAAAAAATGTCGTGGTGGAGTTTGGATCTCAATCCGATATGCTATCTTATATGTTAGTGACTAATATGATTACTCGCCGTATTCACCACGCTTATGTTAGAAAATCGGAGAATTTTTTAGCCTCTAAAAATCCTGTAGATCGTCCTACCCAGTTAGTGATTACTATTGAAGAAGCCCACCGTTTTTTAGATCCGGCTATTGTGCGTTCTACAATTTTTGGAACCATTGCACGAGAAATGCGAAAATATTTTGTTACCTTATTAATTGTTGATCAACGTCCCTCTGGAATTGATGCTGAGGTAATGTCTCAAGTGGGAACCCGAATAACTGCTTTACTCAATGATGATAAAGATATTGATGCTATTTTTACCGGGGTTTCTGGGGGTCAAAGTTTACGATCTGTATTATCCAAATTAGATTCTAAACAACAAGCGTTAGTGTTAGGTCATGCTGTCCCTATGCCTGTTGTAGTTAGAACTCGCCCTTATGATCAAACCTTCTATCAAGAAATAGGAGAAACTGACTGGACAGAAATGTCAGATGAAAAGGTATTAAAAGCAGCAGCGTTAGCAAAAGATGATTTAGGATTTTGAAAAATACCCAGACTAGCGGATTAGTATCAACTTAAATCTTATTAGCCTAAAACCTGATACTTTTGTCACCACTGTTACCCGCACTCAACCGGATTTTATTCCCGATGGCGAGATTTTATTAATCACGAATACCGAAACCTGGTCAGTCAGTAGAGACGCGCCATGGCACGTCTGGACAGAGTAAACAGTTAACCGTCAATCAAAAGTTCGGTTATTACTCAATTACTACAGTTGTATTATCAATAAAATTAGGGGATGATCAAAATATGCGAGCAAAACTTGCTACAATGATAAATTCTGGAATAAAGCCCTTGACTTTTACCCCCAGTTGTATGTCATAATCTTGAGAGATGTAAATCTATGTAAACAACGTTAAGCTTCCTGGAGCAGGAAGCAGGAGAGGAAAGTCAACACAGATTTTCTGTCTAAGCCGATCCTCGGTTGGCGACCTAACAGCCGGATGAAGTTATAAAGCTTTGGGGAATACTAGGAGAGAAAACAATCAACGGTGCTGATGTAGCACAATTCGCCAAGGAAATCATAGCCCTAGACCCTAAAGAGAAACCATTCAATCGCAGCGAAAAAACGGATAGGACAGAATTGAGCTTTACAGAGCAAGACAAGATTTGGAGCCAGCCCCAAGACTGAAACCCCATCGAACCTGTGTTGTCCAGTCATGTAAAACCTCCTGTAGATAGAGGAGGAAAATTTGCTACCCCTGTAAATTCTGTTTTAGGAGTGTAATTCATACCCATGCCAACTGTCAACACCAAACACAAAGATCAAGCGGCTTCCAAAAACGCTCGACCTGCCACCACTGACACAGTTCGTACCTATTTGCATGAAATTGGGCGTGTTCCTTTGCTAACACGAGAGCAAGAAATCACCTATGGCAAGCAGGTGCAGCAAATGATGCAACAGTTGGAAGCGAAAGAAACTCTAGCCGAACAACTGGGCCGCGAACCCAGTCAGCAAGAGTTGTCTGAAGCGGTGGGAATCAGCGAAGAAGCACTTCAGGCCACCGTGACGCAAGGACGCCGCGCCAAGCAAAAAATGATTGAAGCTAACTTGCGTTTAGTGGTGTCTATTGCTAAAAAATATCAAAAACGCAATATGGAATTCTTGGATTTAATCCAAGAAGGAACCCTCGGTTTAGAACGGGGTGTAGAAAAATTTGATCCCTTGCGGGGATATAAGTTCTCAACTTATGCTTACTGGTGGATTCGTCAAGCGATTACGCGGGCGATCGCCCAAAATTCTCGCACCATTCGTCTACCGATCCATATTACCGAAAAACTCAACAAAATCAAAAAAGTTCAACGGGACTTAGTGCAGAAATTCGGACGCAACCCCACTCCAGGGGAAATTGGGGAAGCATTAGAATTAGAGCCGAGTCAAATTCGGGATTATCTGTTGGCGTCTCGTCATCCGGTGTCTTTGGATTTGCGCGTCGGGGATAATCAAGATACCGAACTCCAAGATCTCTTGGAAGATGAAAGTACCTCCGCCGATACGTTTGTGACTCAAGAGTTACTGCGTCAGGACTTGAAAGATTTACTCGCGGACTTGACCCCGCAGCAACGAGAAGTGATTACCCTGCGTTATGGCTTGGAAGATGGTCGAGAGATGTCCTTATCTAAAGTCGGTGTTCGGATGAACATCAGCCGCGAGCGGGTACGTCAACTGGAAAACCAAGCGTTAAACCATCTCCGTCGTCGTAAAGCTCAAGTTCGGGAATATTTAGCCAGTTAAATATCACGACCTCAAAAACCCGGTTTCTTGGAGAAACCGGGTTTTTAATCGCCACAATTGAAAACCACTATTTTATAGTAGGGAACAGGGAACAGGGAACACGGAACAGGGAACAGACAGGAAAAGATTTCTCTTTCTAAGCAGGTGTCAGGATGGCTCTAAGAACTCTTTTAGCTCAAGCTTGAAACCTCAAATCTCAAACCCATTCCCCGACACCCGACACCCGACACCTATTCGATATGCGCGGTTTTAGCATCAGTCTATGTCCTAACACCCCAGGCGCGACTGCTATATTTAAAATTCAATCCCTGGTTGAGCCTTTACGCCTTGTTCGCGGAATGGATGCTTAACTAGGGACATTTCTGTTACCAGGTCTGCTTGTTCAATTAAGGTTTGGGGAGCGCCTCGACCTGTTAAAATAATATGAGTATCTTGGGGTTTCTTTGCCAGTCCAGCCAGAACATCTTCAACGGATAAATAACCCAGTTTCATCGCTACATTAATTTCATCAAGTAGGATTAACTTAAACTCAGGATTTTGAATAAAAGAAAAAGCTAAATTCCACGCTTCCTTCGCTTTTTCAATATCTCGATCTCGGTCTTGGGTTTCCCAAGTAAAGCCTTCTCCTAACGCATGAAATTCTAATTGTTCAGGCCATTTACTGAAAACGGCTTTTTCTGCGGGTTCCCAAGCGCCTTTAATAAATTGAATAATAGCGACTCGATAGCCATGACCGAGGGCACGCAACACCATTCCTAATGCGGCGGTGGTTTTACCTTTTCCGTTTCCGGTATTAACAATAATTAATCCTTTGGTTTGATTACGTTCCGCCACTCGTTGATCCTGAACTTCTTTGCGGCGTTGCATTTTTAGGCGGTGTTGTTCGGAGGTGAGGGTTGATTCTGTGGTGTTGGTTTCCATTGTTTGAATTTGATGAATGGGGGTGAGGAATTCCTCTAAAAATCCTTTTTTTATGAGGAATAATAAAAATAATTATATCATTGTTTTGAAGGATTAACAAGAGGTTTTTTAAGATTTATTGAGGTGGATGTTTTAAAAGAAGATGGGCGTAGCCCATCCTAGTTAGATTTACAGCGATCGCAGTGACCGCATTTTTTGAAAGAATTATCTAAATTGAATCCGAAAGCTTGTAATAAAAATTGCCATCGACAGTGACGAGTTTTTAAGTATTGATTCATTTGTTGAATGGCTTTTGTATTTTGATCCAGAGTCGATTTAGAGGGTTTAGAGAGAATTTCATAATGGAAGGGATCGCGCCAGATTAATCGTTCTTGAGCGTGTAAAATTGAAAGGGCGATCGCACTATTTGGAAATTGTTCAGAGACGGTTTCTATATTTCCTGTTAAGGGTAGTTTCTTGATTAATTGATTGGCTAATTGATATTGTTTTTGGAGGTTTTCCTTTAAATAGTTTTGCCGTTGTTTATCTTCAGGATAGAAAAAACCTGTGGGTTCACTAATAATTGTGAGGGCGATCGCAGGTTGACCATCTCTTCCCGCACGTCCCACTTCTTGAATATATTCTGACAATAAAAAAGGAGCTTGAAAATGGGCAACCCATCGGACATTACTTTTATTAATTCCCATCCCAAAGGCACTACTACACACCACAAATTTAACCTTTTCCTGTAACCAATCTTTTTCTATTTTTCGGCGTTCATCTGAACCTAACCCCGCATGATAAGCAACAGTTGAATAGTTTTGACTTTGTAACCATTGGGCTAATTGTTCACAGTCTTTACGAGTGCGGGCATAAATTAAACCCGTTTGGTTTTTTCGAGGTTGAATAAATTGAATTAACTGTTGTTGTCTTCCCCTAGGAGTACAAACAATTTTGATATTTAATTCTAAATTAGATCGATAGGGACTGAGGAGAAATTGTTGAGGGTTTTGCAGTTTTAAAACTTGTTTAATAATATCTTGAGCATCGGGGTCGGCGGTGGCGGTAAAAGCTGCGATCGCTATTTTTGTACCCGCAGGTTTCAGATTAATTAAAGTTGAACGAATCGCCCCTAAGCGTCGATAAGCAGGGCGAAAAGTATCCCCCCATTGTACTAAACAATGGGCTTCATCTAAGATTAAGCCATTAATTTTAATATGAGGTTGAGAAATTACACTCCAAACCGGAACACTTAATAAAGTTTCGGGAGAAAGATAGAGGAGTCTTAATTGATTTTGTTCAACTAAACGTAAGGTTTGACGGCGTTGTTGGGGCATTAATTGACTATGAATTAAGGTGGCAGGAAGGTGTAGATCTTGAAGTTCCTGAACCTGATTTTCCATTAATGCCACCAGGGGCGATATTACTAAGGTTAATCCAGTTTGTAATAAGGCTGGAAGTTGAAAACAGATGGATTTTCCGCCTCCGGTTGGCATTACAATTAAAGCATCTTTTTTGTCCAACAAGCTTTTGATAATTTCCCCTTGGGGCGGTCGGAAATCATCATAACCCCAAATTTGTTTAAAGGAGGCTTTGACCTGTTGCCAGTCTGTAGATGATTGCATAATACTTTTCTGAATTTTACAAAATAAAATTAATAGAAGATTGATATAATTATCTCATGTTTTCTCAATCCTATCCTATTCTGGGGTAAGGGCGAGGGTTGGGGAGGGGTATGATTGCTAAAATCATTTATACTATCTGTATCCAGTTGATCAATTAATAATTTTCAGAGGGTGAAGTTATGACTTTTGTTAGAAAAACCTTATCATTATCTAAAGTTAATCTATCTTATTTAGAATGGAATTCTGCGGTTAAAGCTTCATCGGATACAAATATTTTATTATTACATGGGTTAGCAGATCAAGCGTTAGTCTGGAAAAAATTAGCAGAGGAATTAAGCGATCGCTATCATATTATAGCACCGGATATGCGAGGACATGGAGAAAGTAGTAAACCCGATCGCGGATATACATTTACGGAAGTGATTGAAGATTTAGAAGCGTTAATGGAGCATCTAAATTGGTCAAAAGCTCATATTTTAGGACATTCTTGGACGGGAAAAGTGGCAGCAATTTGGGCAAAGCAGAATCCTCAAAAATTTAATAGTATGATCTTAGTTGATCCCATTTTTATTATGAATTTTCCGAGTCTGTTTAAATTCATGCTTCCCCTGCTGTATCGTCAGTTAGATTGCTTAAAATTAATCGGCCCCTTTACGAGTTTTGAACAGGCAGAAAATCAAGCTAAAGAATTAGCTCAATTTTCGGGATGGAGTGATTTACAACAGGAATTGTTTCAAGCCGGAATGGAACAGAAACCCGATGGAAGTTGGGGGAGTAAATTTAGAATTCCCACCCGAAATGAAATTTTTGAACAGGTGTTAGAAGTTCCAGGGTTAACGCAAGCTATTGATATTCCCACGTTATTAATTCAACCGGAAAAAGGAGTAAATCGCCAAGACTGGCAATTACAACCTTATAAAAAGTATTTAACTCACTTAGAAATTCAGAAGATTCCGGGAAATCATTGGTCATTTCTAGTTGAACCCGATAGTTTCAATCAAACTGTTCAAGCGTTTTTAAATGCTCAAATTCAGGTAAAATTATAATTATAGAAACGGGAGGTAAAATTGTGGATTTAGAAATTATAGCTCATCGGGGTTTTTCCGTAATGGCACCCGAAAATACCTTAGTAGCGTTTACTGCTGCTTTGCAACAGGGTGCAAATTCTATTGAATGTGATTTACAAATTTCAGCCGATGGAGTTCCGGTTATTTTTCATGATGCGACACTAAATCGAATTACAGGAACATCGGGTACAATTCGTGAAAAAACGATTGCTGAGTTAAAACAATTGGATGCGGGAGCATGGTTTGGTGAACAATTTGCAGGGGAAGGAATTCCCACTTTAGAAGAGGCTGTAGCTGGGTTTAAAATGGTCAAAGATTTTCTATATTTTGATGTTAAACCTAATTCGGAATGGTCAGATCGAGAAGTGGATGATTTAGGTCAACTTTTAATTCAAGAAGACCTTTTAACTCGAAGTATTATGACTTCATTTAATGAAGGTTTTTTAGGAAAAATTAGAGAATTTTTCCCCGAAATTTCCCTCGGTTATTTTATTACCGATGTTTCTAATTTTGAACAACAACTTCAAAAAGCTGTAGCGGTAAAAAATGCGATTTTGAGTGTGTATTATCCCGTGATTTTAGAACAGCCTCAATGGGTTGAGCAGAGTCGCCAGCAAGGGGTTGATCTGGTGGTTTGGACGGTGGATAGTTTAGAGGATGTCAAACAGTTAAGAAGTGTAGGAGTGAGACGGATTATTACCAATTCTTTAATTGGAAATTTTGAAGTCTAATTAAGGATGACTAAATCCCAATTATAATTTCCCAAAGATGGGTTTTTAAGCTGTCTAAATTAATCTTAATTTGCATCTTTTTAGCCCAAGTATAAATTTCAAAACTGATTAAATCTTGAGAGGAATTAAGGGAAAGATTACCCAGTAAAGCAATCCAATGACTAGGATAGGGAATTAGAGGATTTTGATTCAAAATCAATCCAAATTCATTGATTAAAGCAAAGGCAACTCCACCAGATTGAATGATGCGGTTTGCTTCTTGAAGGGCGGATAAATCCCCAGAAAAATAAGTGTTAAGAGTGCGAACACTTTGATAACCTAAAATTTCCTTTGTCCAGCCAGAAATTTCCCAAGGTTTGGTCATTCCTGCCAAATTTTGCAAGAATTTAGGCCCATTAGGTTCGACCGGAAAAATTAAGTTTTCTGATTCTCTGAGGGTGGATAAAACCATCCAATCAACTTGAGGCATTTGGAAATTTCCTTGACTTTCTTGTAAACGAATAGAAGCAGAAATCCAACGATTACTTTGGGTATGAAATCCGCCAATTTGAAACAGATTGCGGCAGAGTTGAATATAAGCCAGAGGGTTTTTTCTAATCAGTTCAAACACAATAGCAGCAGGGCCACAAAAGGGTTGAGATCCTTGATTAATATTAAAAGGATTAACAAGACGCGATCGCATTTCAGCAATAATTTGAGTTTTATTCAGTCCTATCCAAACCCCAGGAACTTTTGAGATTTCAAACTCAGTAATTGCTTGTTCAGCAAGTTTTAATTGTTCGGGATTAACCATAAAATAACATTAAGAACTAATAGATTATTTCTCCTCTAGTTTTTTCTGAAAATTAGTTTCGCTTTCCAGTTCTTTATTCAAGAAATAATTTAAAAATGTCCGAATTACAGCAATGGCTGCTAACTGACCTAATACAAGAAAAGAGGGTGTAATCGTTGTGGAAACAATATCTGCACCTAACTGAAATTCCAAGGCTAACGCTAACCACGTTCCAAAGTGGAGACGTAATTCTATAAAGGAAAAAACTCGCTTTCGACGGAAACCCGTGATGGCAATTTTTAAGGTAGTAATTAATCCCAGAAACACACAAAAAGCCGAAATTGCTTCTAAGGTAAACCTCAGCAGATGAACAAAGGAAAATAAACTGTTTTCTAAGAGTTCTAAACCCATGATGAATCTAGGAATTAAGGATTAACTCAGTGCTTCCGAAAGATAATCGGCTGCGGCTTCAACAACGGCGATCGCATTTTCATACATCATCCGAGTTGGGCCCAATATTCCCACACTTCCGACCGGAATATTATCCCGTCGATATTGAGCCGAAACCAGAGTACATCCTTGAATTGTTTCTAAGGGATTTTCCGACCCAATGCGAACTGTAACTCGTTCTTTTTGAGATGGAGGAAAAATTAACGGCCACAATTGTTCCTGTTCTTCTTCTAATAAGTGCATCAGAGTTTTTACCTGTTGTAATTGTGAAAATTCGGGTAAATGTAAAACTTCAGCAATTCCACTAATCAAAATTCGAGTATATTCAGGGGTTTGGGTACGACAACTTAAATCGGTTAATAATTTCCGTAAAAAGTCAGAATAGCGTTGAAATTCTCGATCTAATTCACTCCAATCTAAAGCGGAAAGTTCAGAAATTGATTTTCCTCTGAGTTGAGCATTTAAAAAGTTAGAGAGGAGTTGTAATTCTTGTTCTAAAACTTCTTCATTTTCAGGTAACGGATTAACTTCCATTGTGTTAGAATTGGAAGGATGATTGGGAGAAGATAACTCGATTAAACTCGATTGGGTTTGATAGGAATCCGTCACCACCACTAACATAATTTTTCCCGGTTCTATAGAAACCAGTTGCAAATGTCGCAACCGGGTTGTAATAGTTTGGGGTAATGTAACTAATGTAATATACCCACTCAAAGTGGATAAAATTTGAGACGCACCCCGCAAAACGGCTTCTAAACTACAGTTTTTTAAATTAAGATGTTCCCTTAATAATTGCAGCGCTTCATCCGCAAAAGTTTCGGAGGGAGTGATTAATTTATCCACATAAATTCGATAGCCCGAATCAGAGGGGACTCGCCCAGAGGACGTATGGGGTTGATAGAGCAGTCCGGCTCGTTCTAACACCCCCATCCCATTGCGAATGGTCGCGGGACTGACTTTCAGGTTGTATTCTTCCACCAAGGCTTTAGAACCAACGGGTTCCGCCGTCGCAATATAGTGACGAATCGTTGCCCAGAGGATATGATGATGTCGCTCTGTTAAATGAAATTGTGTCAACATTGAGGTTTTTTATACAGATTTGACTGACGGAATGTGATAGGGAACCCGACAACTCTGAAATTTCCAGAGGCTCACGACTCGCAAGATGTTCAGCATAGTTTTGATATCCAAGATAACAGATATTCGAGTTGAACTGGAAAATTTCACTCCCCATCTGTTCTATAACATTTTTGCAGAAATTTTGCTTCCCAGTTCTACAGGCTGCTGAATTCCTGAAACCTTAATTTTTAGAAGCCACGAGCAAAAAGTCTATTAAGAATAAATAAGATTTTAAAAAGGAAATCGTTGCTCACCGGGAATTGATTCCAACGCCTAGTATTCTGATACATAAACCGGGTTTTTTGAGCATAAATTTGAGGTTATAATCCTTTTAGATAAACCAGAAACCCGGTTTGTTTGGGGTTGGGTATAAGTCCTATATTCTCAGTTCTGCCATCCTTTTTCAGACTGTTTATAAACATAGGCTGCAACGCTTTTAATCTCTTCATGCGTTAACCGATTTTTAAAGGCTGGCATTGCATTTTTTCCCTTCGTGACTTGATTGATAATGGCTCCTTGACCATCTTCTTCATATCCCTTTAAGTATTTGATCAAGGCTTCCTTTTTCAAGGTTTTATTGGCAACGACCACGTTATTTCCATTAATATGACAGGCTGCACAGGAGTTAGAAAAAATTTGAGATCCACTTAAAGCCTCTTGTGCTAATGCAGGTTTAGGAAGTTGTAGTGTTAACAATACAAAACCTAAAATAAGGACTGATAATAGTTTTTTCAATGGAATCTCCTTAAGTTAAAAACAGGGAACAGAAAGATTTTACATCTCTAATAAAAACGCTATAAGTTGAGTGAGAATAGAAAATCACACTCTTCTAATTTGTTGAACAATACCACAAAGTTCATCTTGGGGTAAAGTTTTCGCCAGAGAATAGCACTTTTTCGCTCTATTTGTCCCTTTTTACCCTATTCTTAAATTTTTAGAGTCATCATCACCTCACTCTCCGTAGGAAAATTACTCTGTTTAAACAAAAATAACCCTAGTTGATCAGTAATAATACTGAATTTAATATCCGCTTACCTTGTCGTGATCAATCTCACTGATTAACCATGAGAACGATCACATACAGAATAACACAGAAATTATTAAATAGAGTGAGGTGATCATAGATATTTAAAACACTTAGTGGATTGCCTTTCGGTATGTTTATGTCTGAACCTCTATCCTTTTCTCCCTTGAGTTTCAAGCAAATGATTGAGGAGATTTTAAGGACTCAATGTATGAGTCGGAAAGAACGATATGCACTGAGATACTGGTTATTACGCCAACTTGATGAACATGAGCAACATTTGGTTTATACTCTCCAAAGAGCGTTACATACAGGGGAAATTAAAATCATCGATTAAATCACTTAAAACTAACAGCAGGGTAGGAGTTAAAAACCCCTACTATTTTTTATGGTTTTTTGCAGTTAATTTAACAGTGACTATAGGGAATCGGGTCAGTTAATCCCAGTTCTGCAAACGCAGCTAATCGTAAACGACAGGAATCACAAACCCCGCAAGCTTTTGTATCTCCTGCATAACAAGACCAAGTAAAATTCCAGGGAACACCTAAACGATTTCCGAGTTTGATAATCTCTGTTTTTTTTAAATGAATCAATGGGGATTTAATCGTGATCGGATTTCCTTCTCGACCTTGTTGTGTTCCCAATAAAAACACCTTTTCCATCGCTTGAATATAATCCGGTCTACAATCAGGATAACCGGAATAATCTAACGCATTTACACCAATATAAACACAACGAGCTCTGATGGCTTCTGCGTAGGCTAAAGCAAAGCTTAAAAATATCGTATTTCGCGCCGGAACATAGGTAATAGGGATACTTTCAGCCATTTTTTCGGGTGATCGATTCTGGGGTAAATCCAGACGATTATCTGTTAAAGCAGAACCGCCCCATAAAGTGAGATCAAAATTCACTACTTGATGTTCTACTACTCCGGCACACTCAGCAATTTTTCGTGCAGATTCTAATTCCTTTCGATGTCGCTGTTGATAATCAAAAGAAATCGCATAACATTCGTACCCATCCGCCTTTGCTTGGTATAAAACCGTTGAGGAATCTAAACCACCTGATAACAAAATTACTGCTTTCACCAAAGTCTTTTTTCCTTGTTAATATTGTTGATTGTGTTTCAGTTAATTTTAACAAAAATTAAAGCGATCGCACAATTTTATCGAGAAGTAGCAAATATTACAACCCCGAAACCGAGTTTTTTCTCAAGAGGGGGTTTCCCAGAAACTTCGATTCAAAAATCTGATTCTACCCCATGCGAGAATAAATATTTAAACTTTTATATTATTTTGTAAACTTTTATTATACAAAATACTTCACATTCTATCCGCTAAATCTTCGCTACACTAACAAGTAAAGACAGCAATTATATCTCTATACATTAGGTAGTTATCACTATGCCAACAGTCTCTAAACTAGAAGAACATCCTACGCGCTGGCTAACGCTGGTACTCACAGCCTTAGCATTATGGATGGGCGGTAGCTTAATTCTTGACTTTGTAATTATGCCAACAATGTATGTTTCTGGCATGATGGAAGAGACAGGATTTACTTCCGCAGGAACGCTGATTTTTTCAGTGTTTAATCGTTTTGAGTTAGTTTGTGCCGCCGTTGGTTTAACCAGCTTAATTGCATTAGCAACAACCCTTCCTGAAAAATTTAGTAATCGCATTCGGACAATCACCGGATTATCCTTATTTCTGTTAGCGATTGCGATGATTTACACCTACATTCTCACGCCTCAAATGAGTGCATTAGGAATTAACCTCAACCTATTTAATGGGTTTACGAGTATTCCCGATGGCATGAACCAACTCCACTGGAGTTATTTTACCCTAGAACTGATTAAATTATCCCTTTTAGGCATAGTTTTAGGATGGTGTTATCGCAATCACAGTAAACTCGATATCACCTTCTAAATTTGTCTTCAAAATTAAAGTAGATCTAAGTCGGTTGGGTTGCGGTAACGAAACCCAACTTATTTTATTAAGATAGGAAATTTTTAAACTGTAGAAGCAACCACAAAGACACGAAGACACGAAGGAAGGTATTTTCGGGTCGGTGGTAGCACCGCTATAATTATAGGAAATCCAAATAATCGTAGGGGCGAGGCGCGCCTCGCCCCTACAAGGGAATGGAGGTATTTTTTAGGGTTAATAATTTTGATCATTATTTTGTACAATTCATTTAGACTTACTATATAAATCTAACTGATTCTAGGATATCCCATGACAACCCAACTCCCGATCACAGAATCTCAACAAACTTCTAGTTTATACGAAGAAGATTATCATTTGTGGTTAATGAATACCATTCATCAATTACAACAGGGAAAATTAGCCAAAGTTGATCTCGTTAATTTAATTGAAGAATTAGAAGCTATGGTCAGAAGTGAAAAAAAGGCTATCAGAAGTAATCTGAGAATTTTGTTAATGCACTTATTAAAATATAAGTATCAATCTGAGAAACGAACGAATAGTTGGCTCTTTACTATTCGAGAACATCGAAAAAGATTACGAGATGATTTTAAAAGTAGTCCAAGTTTAAAACGATATTTTCTTGATGTTTTTCAAGAATGTTATCAAGATGCTAGAGAATTAGCTGCTGATGAAACGGGATTATCAATCAATACTTTCCCTGTAGAATCTCCCTTTTCTCAAGAAGAAACTTTAAACCCAGACTATTTACCGGAGTGATATAAATTCACAACTTTCTTGATTTGCTAATTTCAAACGTTCTTTAAGCGGTAAGGTTTGTAAATTCTCACCCATTGCATATAAATCAAAACTCTGATATTCCCCAGTAAATAAAGGAATTAACGCTTCAACTAACGCTACAATCCCATCAGGAGGAACTGCATTTCCAATTTGGCGACGAATTTCTGTAACTGATCCTTCAAAGATAAAATCATCTGGAAAAGATTGTAACCTAGCTCGTTCTCGATTGGTTAATGCTCTGGGTTCTTGGTAATGATATCCCCAAGTTCCACCGCCACCACCTGCGATAATTGTCGTTGAAGGTTGGTTAGGATGTAAACGTCGGTAAACATGACTAATCATTCCTTTAACATAATATTCGCTATCTTTAGGAATATCAGTAAAATTTCCTCCGGGTTTAATTCGTTTTAAAATTTCAATAGTTCTCGGTTGGATTTTTTGATGTTCATTATTATCGGGAATATTTTCAACTCCTGTTAATGCTTGTGATGCGGTGCGATAAGGATACTTTCGATTTAATCCATATTCCGGTTGAGGATGAATAAAATTAAATCCGGTATCTTTTCTAATTCCGACTAATAATACCCGTTCTCGAAATTGAGGAACCCCATAATCTGCAAAATTATAAAGTTTAGGTTTTACTAAATATCCGGGTTCAATATTTTCAAAGTCAGAAATAATTCGTTGAATCGCCTTATAATTATTAGCACTTAATAACCCTTTCACGTTTTCAGCAATAAACGCTTTCGGTCTTTTCGCTTGAACAAACTTGAGAAAATAAGTATATAAATTACCTCGTTCTCCTTCTAACCCTGGACGTTTCCAAATCATTGAAAAATCTTGACACGGGAAACCCCCCGTAATTAAATCCGCATCAGGAACTTCAGCAATATTAATATTTTCAATTTGATTATGAACAATTACATCCGCAATATTCCGCCGAAAACTTTTGCAAGCATCAGCATTAGAGTCAATCGCCCAAACCACTTTAAATCCGGCTTTATGTAAAGGTAAATCCATTCCTCCACATCCCGAAAATAGAGACAGAGTTGAGGGGGTATGTTCCCATTTAACTTGAGATAATCGTTCAATTAATGACATTAATAATTACCGTCATTTTTCCTCAATTAATATCATATCACAACTCGTAGGGTGCGTAAGCAACGCGCACGCACCAAAACCCTAATAATCCGTAAAATATATAACTGCTATTTTAATTATTTTTCATTGTGGTATAAATATTAATTTTAGATTTGATCTCGGTATTATACTCGACTATTACAATTTTTATGGTTATGATTATGTGAAATACAATTTTTATGGTTATGATTATGTGAAATACAATTTTTATGGTTATGATTATGTGAAATAATCGTGCGTGCGCTTCGCTTACGCACCCTACGGTTAGGTTTTAGTAATTGCTATAATAGCATTTTGTCCTCCAAATCCAAAACTAAAACATAAAGTATTTTTAATTAAATCAGAACGAACTGAAGTAACAAAATCTAAATCAAATTCCGAGGTTTTTAAACCCACACAAGGGGGTAAAAGTTGATAATTTAATGCCATTAAACAAAACGCCACTCCTAATGCTCCTGACGCGCCTAATGTATGTCCGGTCGCCCCTTTTGTAGAACTAACAGAAACACCTTCAGGAAATAATTGTTGTATTAAATTTACTTCATGTTGATCATTTAATATTGTAGCGGTTCCATGAGTGTGAATATAATCAATTTTATCAGAAGATAAATGACTATTTTTTAAACAGGTTTTGATGGCTGCGATCGCACTTTTTCCTAACATATCTGGTTTATTACCATAACAAGCATCTGCTGTCAATCCAAATCCTAATATTTTCCCATAAATTTGAGCACTTCTTTGTAGTGCTAAAGCTTCTGATTCTAAGATTAAAATAGCCGCCCCTTCCCCTAAAACAAATCCTTCTCGATTTCGATCAAAGGGATAGCAACCTGTAGTTGCTAAAGCTCCCATTTGTTCAAATCCTGCTAAGATTAAAGGAGTAATCGGGGCTTCAACTGCACCCACCAGCACACGCTGACATTGTTCGGTTTGAATCAGTTCAAATCCCTGAGCGATCGCCCAAATTCCTGTAGAACAAGCTGCCATCGGTGATAAAATTATCCCTAGGGAACCGATTCTTTTAGCAACATTTAAAGCGATATTAAACGGTAAATAATCTACAAATTGATTAATATCTTCTATTCCCAAAGGGGAGTAAAACCCTGAAGCTAATTGTTCTAATTTTCCTTGATATCCTCGACTCGAACCTATAACAACACCACAGTCTAATAAAGGTGGGGTTAAATTAGCCATGATTAACGCATCGGCGATCGCATTTTCTAATAATTCCGTAGGATGAGAAGGAATATCTTGAATTAAAGCTAGAGGTTTTGTTAAAAGTTCACCGAAAGGTTGATGGGGGAATATTCCTGATTGACCGGATAACAATTGTTTCCAGGTTGTTTCTAAATTTCCTAATGCAGAGATTAAACCAATACCAGTAACAACAACTTGCATTCTTTGTCAAGACTCAGGCATTTTAGAGGCAAATTATCTAGGATAATAGTTAGTTAGGGCGGGTTAATTAAGGTTGTTTGAGAAATCCTATCAATTTCGGTGAACCCGCCCCTACAGGGACTTACCTCTATGTATTTACACTTCTTAATTTTTCAGGTTTTCTAACCCTTGGGTCACTTTAGCAGACTCAATGCGATCGCCTTGTTTAATTTGATCGACAACATCCATCCCATCCGTAACATAACCAAAAACGGCATAACTACCATCGAGAAAGGCTAAATCCGCCAACGCAAAATAGAATTGAGAGGAAGCGGAATCTGGGAATTGAGAACGGGCCATTGCCACTGCCCCGCGAGTGTGGGATAAAACGGGTGCTGCTTTAATGCGAGCGCTTTCCAACGTTTTACTATAAATAGGCTGTTCTGCCCCTTTGGGCTTAATTTCTAAGGGGATCATCCGTTCTTTAGAAGTAGCCGGATCAATAAATCCGCCCGTACCTAATCTAGCACTAGGAAATTTAGGATCTTTACTTTGAGGATCGCCGCCTTGAACAACGAAGGGTTGGGGGTCACGGACAACCCGATGAAAAGCCAGACCATCATAAACCCCTTTATTAACAAGATCGACAAAGTTTCCGGCGGTAATCGGGGCATTAGTCCCATCAATTTCAATCGTAATCGGCGATCCGTTGACCGTCATTACTACCGTTGCTTTTCCGTTTAATTGGGGTGAATTTGCCATAGGTTGAGTTAAAGTTGGAGAACTAGGAGGAACGGTCGGATCAGCAGAGAGATTATCTTGAGTTTGGGTTTCGGCGGAAGTTGTATTAGAACCACAGCCAGCAACGATTAACACACAAATGAGAAGTAAGGGTAAAAACCAGTGCTGTGTGTTGAATTTTTTCATCTTCAGTTTCAATTTTTTTGTGCAGTCGGATATCCTAAAGCCCTTCTAAGGGGACTTGTAAAAATTTAGCTAATTCTGCCCCTTGGTTTTCCACATCAGACAGTGGTAGAGGTTGGCCGACACGGGTTAAGGGGATTTCCCGACGGTCTTTAAGTTTGAGATACAAAGCTCGACGGGGGTTGAGACCATCTTTGATATCTACCCGAACCGATTGAACCTGATTGATGTTGCAATTGAATTCAACTTTGCGGTTTTTGCCCGGAAAACCCCATCGGAAAATATTAACTTTCCCCGTTTCCCGATTAAATTCATTGTATCCGCCGCCTAAGTCCCCCAGAATCACTAACCATAAATATAAAGCTAGTAACAAAGCTGCGGCTCCATATAGACCCATGACAATACCTTGAGGGATAAAAATCAGTTGGGTCGGATCGGCGAAGGGTAAAAGATTAACTTTCAAATAGCTAGAAATACCGGATAAGAGAAAACCGGTGCCACCAATCGTGATCACACTGGCCCACCAGTAGTTACTGAAGCGACGGGAACCCGTAACTTTCTTATAAAGGATTTGACTCGTTGTGGTCTTTGTTTGGGTACTCATGAAACTCAGAATGTGAATCTTTACAGTCAACACCTTTGCAAAAATTGTTAACTGTAATATATAGTTATGTTAACTTGCTTAACAGTCTACCGCTAAATGTCCCCCGGTTAAACGAGGGCAATAAACTGTAGGTTGAAAGCATCCGACCAATTGCTGAACAGTTTGTCCTGCAAGGGAAAGAAACTGTTTTGTCAGACCTTCGGCCGAACTCAGTTCGGATTTGTTTCTACAAAAGGTCAAACCAGTGAAACGGTCAACCCCAGCAAAAATCGGGATACCGATTGATTGCGGGGTACTTCACAAAGGATAATGTTTTAGATAACCCAAGAGGATCGTTCTGAAATGACTATAGCAGTCGAACGGCCGCAAGTTGAGAGAGGATGGTTTGACGTCCTCGATGACTGGCTAAAACGCGATCGCTTCGTCTTCGTGGGTTGGTCAGGAGTTCTGTTGTTCCCCTGTGCTTACCTAGCTCTTGGTGGCTGGTTAACCGGAACAACCTTTGTGACTTCCTGGTACACCCACGGTTTAGCAAGCTCTTATTTAGAAGGCTGTAACTTCTTAACAGCCGCCGTTAGTACCCCCGCCAACAGCTTAGGACATTCCTTGCTGTTTCTCTGGGGGCCTGAAGCTCAGTGGGACTTTACCCGTTGGTGTCAACTGGGCGGTCTGTGGACATTTGTAGCTCTACACGGTGCTTTCGCGCTGATCGGCTTTTGTCTGCGTCAGTTGGAAATTGCTCGTTTAGTGGGCATTCGTCCTTACAACGCCATTGCCTTTACTGGGCCGATTGCGGTATTTGTCAGTGTGTTTCTGATGTACCCCTTGGGTCAGTCGGGCTGGTTCTTTGGCCCTAGCTTTGGGGTGGCGGGGATCTTCCGTTTCATCCTGTTCCTGCAAGGCTTCCATAACTGGACGCTGAACCCCTTCCACATGATGGGAGTGGCTGGAATTCTGGGTGGTGCGCTGTTGTGCGCCATTCACGGAGCGACGGTAGAAAATACCCTGTTTGAAGATGGCGACAAAGCCAATACCTTCCGGGCTTTTGAACCGACTCAATCGGAAGAAACCTATTCGATGGTGACCGCCAACCGTTTTTGGTCACAAATTTTCGGGATTGCTTTTTCTAACAAACGTTGGTTACACTTCTTCATGTTATTCGTGCCTGTCACGGGTCTGTGGATGAGTTCTATCGGCATTGTTGGTTTGGCTCTAAACCTACGCGCTTATGATTTCGTCTCCCAAGAATTACGGGCAGCCGAAGATCCTGAATTTGAAACGTTCTATACCAAGAACATTCTGTTAAATGAAGGTCTGCGGGCTTGGATGGCGCCTTCGGATCAACCCCACGAAAACTTTATTTTCCCTGAGGAGGTATTACCGCGTGGTAACGCTCTCTAATACTTCTTATATCGGCGGCCGTGACCAAGATTCCACTGGATTTGCTTGGTG
Source organism: Planktothrix serta PCC 8927 (assembly GCF_900010725.2). Taxonomy (NCBI): domain Bacteria; kingdom Bacillati; phylum Cyanobacteriota; class Cyanophyceae; order Oscillatoriales; family Microcoleaceae; genus Planktothrix; species Planktothrix serta. Next base: position 247,448 of record NZ_LR734869.1, read on the forward strand.
GGCGGGTAACGCTCGTCTGATTAATTTGTCTGGTAAATTGCTGGGCGCACACGTTGCTCACGCTGGTTTGATCGTGTTCTGGGCTGGGGCAATGACCCTATTTGAAGTGGCTCACTTCATTCCTGAAAAGCCCATGTATGAACAAGGCGCGATCCTGATCCCCCACATGGCGACCCTCGGATGGGGTGTTGGCCCTGGTGGTGAAGTGATTGATGTCTTCCCCTATTTTGTGATTGGGGTTCTGCACTTAATCTCCTCTGCGGTTCTGGGTTTAGGCGGCATCTATCACGCCGTTCGTGGGCCTGAAGTCTTAGAAGAATATTCTTCCTTCTTTGGCTACGACTGGAAAGACAAAAACCAAATGACCAATATTATCGGGTATCACCTGATTCTGTTAGGTCTGGGTGCTTTCCTGCTCGTGTTCAAAGCCATGTCCTTTGGCGGTGTCTATGACACTTGGGCACCCGGTGGTGGTGATGTTCGCATCATTACCAACCCTACCCTCAACCCAGGAGCGATCTTTGGTTATCTAACTAAAGCTCCCTTTGGTGGAGAAGGTTGGATCATCGGTGTTGACAACATGGAAGACATCATCGGTGGTCACATCTGGATTGGTCTGATCTGCATTGCTGGCGGTATCTGGCACATCCTCACCAAACCGTTTGGTTGGGCGCGTCGGGCTTTCATCTGGTCTGGAGAAGCTTATCTGTCCTACAGTTTAGGCGCTCTGTCCCTGATGGGCTTTATCGCCGCTTCTTATGTTTGGTTCAATAACACCGCTTATCCGAGCGAGTTCTACGGCCCCACAAACGCTGAATCTTCTCAGGCTCAGTCCTTTGTGTTCTTAGTCCGTGACCAAAAACTCGGTGCAAATATCGGTTCGGCTCAAGGCCCGACAGGTCTGGGTAAATACCTGATGCGTTCTCCGACGGGAGAAATCATCTTTGGTGGTGAAACCATGCGCTTCTGGGATTTCCGTGGCCCTTGGTTAGAGCCACTGCGGGGCCCCAACGGTCTTGATCTCAACAAACTGAAAAACGATATCCAACCTTGGCAAATTCGTCGCGCTTCTGAGTACATGACTCACGCTCCTAACGGTTCTATTAACTCCGTGGGCGGGATCATTACCGAAGCTCAAGGGTTTAACTATGTTAACCCCCGTGCTTGGTTGGCTGGTTTCCACTTCATCGTGGGCTTCTTCTTCTTGGTTGGTCACTTATGGCACGCAGGTCGCGCTCGTGCTGCGGTGGCTGGTTTTGAGAAAGGCATTGACCGGGAATCGGAAGCTGTACTTTCTATGCCTAGCTTAGACTAAGGTTTAACTTTGGCTCTGATTAAAGCTTAGATTGTTAATTAAACACCCTGCCTGATTTTTCAGGTGGGGTTTTTTATATCAGAAAGCGCGAGATCTATCTAAGCAGGTTGACAAAAGCGACCTGTAACTCGCTCATATTCATCTTCTAGTAACCACATTTGGCTTTCTTCGTAAGTCTCGCTAGTAAAAATAGTTTTATAGTTTTGTGCAGGATTTTGAATAGAGAATTTACCCGACTGTTCTTTAATTAACATCAAAATATAAGGGGGAGAAAGCCAAGGATCAACCCAGATTTCCGCAAACTCCCATTCTAGTTCTAAATTCATAGCAGGGGGTTATAAAATTTTGAAAGGATTGACGATTTTTAGACCATCAATAGCTGAGTACCCAAAATCCTCCGTATAGAGAGTTTGAACATTCGCTTCCAAGCAGGCTGCAACCACCATTGAATCCCAGTGAGACAAACTAAAACGACCCATTAAGTCCTCAGCACGATCAATCACAGCCCAAGTTGGCAAGGCTGTGTACCAAACCTGTTGTAAGTCTCGAATATATTGATAGGCTTGCCCTCTGTTATACCCTAGAGGCTCTAGCTTACGACTGGCAGCCAAATACTCACAGGCAACCTGCCAAATTAAAACCCCATTTGTTAGGGAAGATACCAAAGAAACCGCAATTGCTTGTTTATCAGGATCGCGCGGATCATTGACATAAATTAAAATATTTGTGTCAACGGCGTTCATGCAACATATCCCGTGTAAACCGAGGGGAATTAGAAGGAATAGGATTTTGTTGCATCCTCTCCACAAGTTGCTTTAGAAAATTCTGTCTAGTGCCAATGTCAGTGATCTGGGGTGGAATGACTTGGGGTGATTGCACAAAAAGCTCAACTTCAACCCCTTCAGGTAAGTTACAGGGGTTTTTAAGAATAAATGTGCCATTACGATAAATTGCTTTCAAAGCTTGAGGCATAATCATACTAAAGTGAATCTAGGGTCATAGCATTTCAGGGCCACTAGATTCTCATTATAGTTTAGATTTTGTTCTGCTGATTGTAATCATCCTCGACGACTTCCAAGACACCTTAACCCCCCGTCAATTCGTCGGAAACTACCTGTCAGAATATGAAAATTATGGTAAACTGTTAACCGAAATTGGCAGATCTGCCCATAATAGTTGTCTCCTCCTCCTCAGTTGGGAACAACCCATCGAAATCGCCAACCTAGAAACCGAAAACCGCTATTGTAAAACCCTACAACTTCAAGGGTTAGGTCAAGCCGCAACACAACTTCTAGCGGACAGAAAACTCACAGACCAACACAAATGGTCAGAACTCATTCAACGTTATAGCGGCAACCCCCTCTGGTTAAATATTATTGCTTCTACGATCAAAGATTTATTTAATGACAGTGTTGAGCAATTTTTATCCTATAAAACTCTATTTTTAGGAGATTTAGAACCTTTGATTAAACAACATTATCAACGGTTATCCGAATCTGAACAACTTCTGATGTTGTGGTTAGCTAACCAAGATAAAACAGTCAATATTTTGAGTAAACCTACAGAATTTTCATCTGATACCGATTTTTTAAGGGCGATACAATCTTTAAAAAAACGGGGTTTAATTCAACAAGCCAGGAACAATAAAGAATCTTGCTGGAGTCTTGAACCTGTGATTAAAGAATATATGAAAAACCAATCTTTGAGTCATAGCAAACGTTAAAGAGATTGACTGTTAGTGCGTGTGCCGCGATGGAGAACCCTACAGTATTTTATTATATAATTTCTATAGATGGATAATTAGCGTTTACTTTGTATATTTTTTCAACCTGGGAAGATTTATGATCATCGATCAAATCATGGAAGAACTCCAAGATATTCCTGAAGATAAACTGGCAGAAATTTATAACATAATTCAGGATTTTCGTTTAAGGTTAAATCCTGAAAACTCCCAACCTCTTCTACATTAATTTTAATAGTAGCTTCCTTAACAATATCTAACCATTTTTGCTTGACTGGATCACTTAATTTAAGTTTCGGACGATTTAAAACCTGGCGATACTCATGTAAAATTGCTTCTGATACAATCCAATCCCAGTCATCGCTGGCTACAATAAAATCAATTGTGTGTTCTGGTTTTCCATCGGCAATGGTAGCAGAAATTAAAACATTTGTATCAATAATAATCTTCATTCTCTGATTCTCACTGCCTCAATTTCTGCTGCAATTTCTGCTTCCGATAAAGGATTGTCCGTGTGTAATTCTTGGATTTCTCGGCACAACTCGCTGAACCTTTGCGCTAGAGCTACTTTAGCTGGATTTTCGGGTGTATTTTTCCTCAACTCCCTAATTGTTTTAAGCTTTTCTTCTAGCAAATTTTGAGCGACTTCTCCTTGTACAATAGAAATATCTATGCTTTCTTGAGTGGAATTTTTATTGACTTTTTCAATGCTAATTACATCTCCTTCTCTGCTAATTTCAACCTCATCTAAACCTGCCAAAAAATATGGGGGAATGACCAGACCATTTTCAGTGACTCTTAATCTCATTTTTTTTCTACCTTTTTTCGCTACATCTCACGCCTCACCTTACACTTCACAGTTGGTGCGTGCGCTGCGCTTACACACCCTACAATTATCCTATCAACGTAACAGAATAATCCAAGTTTCTGGCCCAACAACGCCATCGGATTTTAGTTTATATTCGGTTTGAGCGGCTTTAACAGCTAATTGGGTTTCCGGGCCAAATACCCCATCAACGCCACCTTTGAGAAATCCCTTGGCTTTCAAACGTTCTTGTAAACCCGTTACCGCTATTCCTTGCATTCCCAGACGCAGAATCGGAAAACTAGGGTTATCAGGTGTAGTAGCTGCTGTTGCTGTATCCGTAGAATTACTGACAACGGCTGGCGGACAAACCGTATTATTTGTAACTGATGTAGCGGTTGGAGTCACGGGAGGAAATAAACGGTTCCAGGTTGTACTATCCGTAATTCCATTAACCGTTAACCCGGCGGCGGTTTGAAACTGAGAAACGGCCGTTGCGGTCTGTTCCGAATAAATCCCATCAACAGCACCCTGATAATATCCTAATAATTTCAGGGTGGCTTGTAGCTCAGAAACGTCCTTTCCCTGACTCCCCATTTTCAAAACCGGACGACTGACTTCTACGGCAATTTTTACCGGGGACAGATTCGGGGTTTGAGCAATTGCTGACGGTATCAAACTTAACCCGATAACAAACCCAGACGCTATCGATAAATAACGGTGAATTGTGAACCGAAACTCGTAATTATTCTGTTGTTGTTGCATAACAATCCTCCTCCCACTCTCAATTGAGGGATTTCTGCTTCCCATTGAACCTTGAAGGTAATTGTACCAGTGCAGGGAAGCAGAAAACCTAGGACTGGGAACCCACAAAGGCTGCTGGGCCAACGACGGATAGATAAGGTTCAATAAAATAGTGGTGAGCGACTCGCAAAGCTTCCTCTGAAGTCACGGCGGAAATATTAGTCTGAAATTCCGTATCAAATTCCATCCCTAACCCTAAACATTCATACCAGCCATAGATTTGCGCCAGTTGGGAGTTAGTTTGTTTTCCTAAAGCATATTGACCCAAGAGCTTATTTTTAGCCACTTGTAACTCATCCGAGGTTAGGGGAATATTGACGAGACGTTCAACTTCGGAGCGTAACCCCTCAATCGCAATATCGGTATTTTCCGGCGCCGTTCCCATGTACACTACAAACTGAGACTGGTCGAGACGAGTGGGAAAAAAGGCCGATACATCATAGGCTAATCCCCGTTTTTCCCGCAATTCCACAAATAACCGACTGGATAACCCGTTTCCTAGATAGGTATTTAAGACTTTTAAGGCAGAATAGTCTTCATTATTGACCGAACTGGTTAAATATCCCAACATAACAACGGACTGTTGGGTTTCTTGAGGGGTAATAGAACTTTGGGGATGGGGGGTTAAGGTGGGTAAGGATAATGTCGGTAAAGGGGTTTGAGGTGCTATCCAGTCGCCAAATACCCGTTGAATTTGTTCCGCCGCCACTTCTGGGGTAATGCGTCCGGCGATGGAGATAATTAAATTATCGGGACGAAAATAGGTTTGATGGAAGTCTTGGAGGTCATCGCGGCTGAGTTGGGAAACGCTGGCTTCTGTTCCCAGGGTAGATAAAGCGTAGGGATGATGTTGATACATCTGGTGTCGCAGTTGTTCAAAGGCGACAGAAAAAGGTTGTTCCCGTTGAGAACGAATTCCTTGAATGGTGATGCGGCGTTCGAGTTCAATTTCTTCGACGGGAAAGGAGGGGGAACGTAATAATTGACCCGTTAAACTTAAAATATCTTGAAAATCGGAAGCAACGGTTTTTAGACTTAGTAAAAAATAATCCGTTGACGTGTCTGCATTTAATTTAGCTCCAACGGATTCAACTTGTTCGGCAATTTCTAGGGAGGAAAGTTGGTCTGTTCCTTTGGTTAATACTGCTGCTAACAGATGGGATAGTCCTGATTTTTCCTGGGGTTCCCATCGGCTTCCTGTTCGCAGAAACAGACGAGTTGCAATAATATCAGCAGCCGGATTTTCAGTTACAAGTAACACAATTCTGTTATCCAGAACTGTGCGATGAACATTGCGAATGGTAGGGGATGGAATTAAAGTTTGGGTCACAGTTCCTCTGTTTTCCTTTGATAGTTGGGGGTTTAGATCGGCACTATTGCATCTTTTAGCACAAATTGACCCATTATGTAATCCGTGATTGTTCGGAATTATTTTTTGATGTTGAACATCGGTATAACTTCATAACCTAAAATTCTCTGTAATATTACTGTTGTTTAGGATACACTGTTATTGTTTGTTAACTATTAACAGACAACAGTTAACAGTTAACAGTTAACAATTTATTATAATTCCCCCTCCTAAGACTAAATCTCCGTCATACCAAACAGCGGCTTGACCGGGAGTAATCCCAAAAATAGGTTCATCAAAAATCAGTTTAACGCAAGACCCGATTTTTGGATCAATTTCTTCTGCTTCTGGGGAATTAAGGGGAACAACGGTAACGGGTTGGGGTTGCGACCGATAGCGAATTTGCACTTGGGCACGAATGGGGTTATCCGGTGGAGAAATCGACACCCAATTAACTCGTTTAATTATACATTCTGTTTGCACCGCACTCTCTCTATCCCCAACAATAACTTGATTTCGACCCGCATCAATTCTAACAACATATAAAGGATTGGGGGCAGAAATTCCTAATCCTTTTCGTTGTCCAATGGTATAATGATGAATGCCTTCATGGTGTCCTAAAACTTTTCCCTCGGTATCGACAATATCGCCTTTTTTCCCTGTAATATATTTATCTAAAAAGGCTTGCATAGAACCATTGGCTTCTACTAAACATAAATCTTGGCTTTCGGGTTTATCGGCGGTTTTTAACTCATATTGATTGGCAATTTGGCGAGTTTCGGTTTTTAAGACTTCTCCCAAAGGAAATAGAGTTCCAGCGAGTAAATCTTGAGTTAAGTCGTATAAAAAATAAGATTGATCTTTATTGCCGTCTACGGCTCGTTTTAATTGATAGCGATCGCTAATTTTATCATAGTCAATTCTAGCATAATGACCCGTTGCAATTCGATCAATTCCTAACTGTTCACGGGCATAATTTAACATCGGCCCAAATTTGACAGTGCGGTTACATTGAGAACAAGGTAACGGTGTAATTCCGGCACTATATCCATCCACGAGATAGTCTACAATATAGGTTTGAAATACATCTCGACTATCGACAATATAATGAGGAATTCCTAATTGTTCACAAATAGAAGCTGCATCTACCATTCCTTCAGAACAGCATTGTCCTTTTCCCTTCATCAACCAAAGGGTTAACCCCACCACCTCATATCCTTGGTGCTGTAACAGGGCGGCGGCTGTAGAACTATCGACTCCACCGGAAAGACCGACAACAACTTTGCTCATAATCCCATCAGAATAACTTGCCAATTTCGATAAACTCACTTATAGCAGGGAACAGGGAACAGGGAACAGGGAACAGGGAACTGGAAACTGGAAACTGGAAACTGGAAACTGGAAACTGGGAGGAAAAGACTTCACCGCCCTTGGTTCTAGCCTCCCTCTCTGTCCTAAGTGCCTTGGCGGTTGCTATAACTTTAATGTTGACTGATCTGCCAGTTTTGATCAAAATTACTGGCTAACCTGCCAATATCAATCGAACCTACTCAAAACGGGAGGACGCTAAAATGTCAGTCTATTCTATTGTAATACAGAAAAAAACAAATGGGTTTACAAAATTTCTAGGGAAAATCCCTCTATTTTCTACCCTAATCCTATTGGGGGGATATGGATGGATAGCAGACCCGGTTTTAGCTGAACAACGCTATGGGGTTTATGTCAATGGTGAGAGTCCTTTATTATTAGAAGTGGTGCAACAAGTTCAACCGGGAGCGATGTTGCAACGCTATAATAATCGCAGTATTATTGATCTGGGAATTTATTTTAATCAAAGTGAAGCTCAACAACTGATTGAAGCCTTAAAACAGCAAGGAATTCAAGGGGAAATTATTAACTTTAAAACCGGAGAAGATTTTAATAATCCGGTGACAGTAAATCCAATAATTATTCCTCCTGACCAAACCGATATAAAAGTGATTACCACTTCTATTCCCTCCGGTCAAATTCCTGTGACAACGGATTTAGGATTATATCAAGTTTTTGTCAGTCCAACGACGGCTTCTTTAAATGCAGTCCGACAAACTTCTCCCAATGCAGAAACCTTAACCTATCAAGGACAATTAATCATTCAAGCGGGAAGTTTTGTTAATCTGTCTAATGCAAATCAACTCCAACAAAGGTTAGCTTTAATGGGGATTTCTTCCTCGATTATTAACAGTACAGCACAATTACAAGCGTTTTTAGCCAGTATTCCGACTGTTCCTAATCCTGTACCCAATCAACCTAATTTTAATTTAGGATTAGGGAATACTAACGGTTATTTTATCTTAATTCCCAGTCAACGAAATCAACTGGTTGCTATGGCTCAAAATATTGTGGCTTTGGGTGTTCCTTCCCAAAGTGTTCAGATGCAACAAGCGCCTTCTAATCCTTTTGTTGCTGTTGGCCCCTTTGCGAATCAACAGTTAGCTCAACAATGGGAAACTTACCTCAAAAATTCAGGATTACCTCGTGCTACTCTCTATTTTGGGAGATAATTTTGGGCGGGAAAACCCCGCCCCTACGATATTATAATAGGGCGATATTACATATTTTATGAATCCTCAACTTAGAACCGAAAAACTTCAACAAATTGTTGTCACCGCAGAACAGATGCGAAACATTGAAGACCGGATTTTTTCTGCGGGAATACCTGTTGCTGCGTTAATGGAAAAAGTCGCTGGAAAAATTAGCCAACGGCTGCAAACTTTATTCTCAGAACAACAAATCAACCGCTATCATAAAATTGGGATATTAGTAGGGCCAGGACATAATGGCGGAGATGCGTTAGTTATCGCCAGAGAACTGTATTTTTTGGGCTATTATGTTATTATTTATAGTCCCTTCTCCAAACGAAAAGAATTAACAGAAGCTCATGCTAACTATGCAGTGAGTTTAGGAATTCCGGTTTGTTCTAATATTGAGGAATTACAAACCTGTGATGTGTTAATTGATGGGTTATTTGGATTTGGTTTAGAACGTTTTATTATCGGTGAAATAGCTACTATTATCAATACAATTAACACTTGGAATAAATTTGTTGTTAGTATTGATTTACCATCGGGAATTCATACCGATACTGGAGAAATATTAGGAACAGCTATTCGAGCAGATTTTACCCTGTGTTTAGGATTATGGAAACAAGCCTTTTTACAAGAGGTCGGCTTAGATTATATTGGCATAGCTGAACTAATTGATTTTGATATTCCCTTAACAGATATTACAGCAATTTTAGGCGAATCTCCTATCCTAAATCGCATCACTCCATCAATAGCAATTCACAGTTTACCCCTACCTCGTCTTGCCAATTCTCATAAATATAAAAACGGTCATTTATTAATCATAGCAGGTTCCCAACAATATACAGGAGCCGCTATTTTAGCCGGACTGGGAGCCAGAGCAAGCGGTATCGGAATGTTATCCATTGCGGTTCCCAATTCGATTAAACCTTTGCTCAGTTCAGCATTACCAGAAGCCTTAATTATTGGCTGTCCTGAAACAGAAAATGGAGCTATTCTTAAACTCTCAGAAGAAATCGATTTAAGACGTTATCAAACCATTGCTTGTGGCCCCGGATTAACTCCAGAAGCTCACCCTATTTTAGACCGAGTTTTAACAGCCAATTGTCCGATTATTTTAGATGCAGATGCCTTAAATATTTTAGCTAAACTCAATCCATTTTTTACCCTATCTTCTCGTCAATCTCCAACAATTATTACTCCCCATTTTGGAGAGTTTAAACGTCTGTTTCCCGAATTAATAGAATTAGAAAAAAATAAAATAACTTTAGCGAAACAAGCCGCCGAATTAACCGGGGCAATTATTGTCTTAAAAGGGGCAAGAACCTGTATAGCTACCCCGAATCAAGTTTGGATTAATCCTGATAGTACCCCCGCTTTAGGTCGAGGCGGAAGTGGCGATGTTTTAACAGGATTAATAGGAGGGTTGTTACCCCCTATCATTTTAGCGGAAAAACCTGTAGAATCAATTGTTAATACTGCGGTTTGGTGGCATTCTCAAGCTGGAATTCTAGCAGCAAGAGAACGGACGGAATTAGGGGTTGATGCCTATACCTTAACCCAATATTTAATTCCCGCTTTAATACCGTTTATAAAACCAAGATCATAGGAAATAAGTCACGATGAAATTACAAGTTTTAGAACATACGGTTTTTAAACTTCATCCCGTTGCTGCTGAAGCGATTTCTTATAATGAAAAAATATGTGCTTATTGTGATACAATCTTTGAAATAGAAAGTTGTTCTGAAGCAGAAGACAACCATTTACAGGTTAATTTCTTATCTCCTAAACCCAAAAATATGATCACTTGGTTTGTTCTAGCTCATCAAGTTAGACTCTTAGAAACCGATGAAGAATTAACCGCCTCCCGTTCAGTTTCTTCCGCTTCCTTTGCTGCTTCTAATTCTGATTGGATATGGCCGATGACGGGAACCAGTATGGGGTCAAGGGCAGAATTTGGTTATGCCAGAGGCAGACTTCATGCAGGTCTTGATATTGGGGGATATACCCCTGATGAATGTTATGCAGCTAGTGATGGTGTGGTAGATTATATTAAAAATGATTGTAGTGGTGCCGAAGGTCGGGCAATTTATATTAAACGTTCTAATGGTTGGGAACACGTTTATTTTCATTTACAATCTATTCGGGTTAAAGTAGGTCAAACTATTACAAAAGGTCAATTTATAGGAGTCCGGGGAGGTTCAGGTTTTGGTTATGAAGGGTTAGAAATTGATGGCGGAGGCTATTCCATTCATCTCCATTTTGAAGTGCGTCAACCGAATGGCGAATCTGTTAATCCGCGTTCTATTTTACCCGATGATGGCAGTGTTCCAATTGTGGGTTAAATTAACTTCTGAGCCATGAAATCTAACAAAATCTTTTGATGAGGAGTTCCGATTAACCTAACCATTCCCGCTTTTTCAGAATAACATTCTCCCGCTTGAATATCTTCTGGAGTTAATAACCCCATATCCCATCCTTCATTTAAAACTAATTGACTCAAATCAACCGTTAAAGGAGCATAAAAAACTGAACGATTAACCAGAGAATCAGCATAGTGATTAAACAGAATTACATCAGAAACATGATAACCAATTTCCTCTATTAATTCTCGTTTTAAGCACAATTCCGGGGTTTCTTCTGGTTCTAAATGTCCCCCAAACAATCCCCAAACCCCCGGATGAACAATACCTGGAATATTATCTCGCAACTGAAATAAAAACTTTCCATCTCGATAAAGAATTGCCAAAGAAACTTGAATCATAATTTATTGCCTATTGCCTATTGCCTATTGCCCTTTTATTTCTGATTGACGTTCAATTTCTTTGAGATAAACCTCTCCTATATCTTTGCCTTTCATATCTTTAATTAAAATACTTTTATATTCGACTTTACCCTGAATTAATAAGTCTTGGTTGAGGGGGGGTAAGGGTTGAGTGGTAAATACCCAAATTGAACCTGTATTATCTTGGAGTTGATAAGCACCTGCACCTAAAAATGGTGCATGGCTTTCAACTTTACCTCGTAGATAAACTTTAGCACCGATTTTCTGCCTTTGTTGAAGCTGATCAATTTTAGCGGTGTTCAAATTAATCCAAGTTTCAGAGTGGGTAATACTCCCACAACTGACTAATCCGGTCACAAATAGTAATACAATACTAATGTGCAGGGTTTGGGTGAACTTCAGTGGAAATGAAAAGGTCATGGAGTCTGGAAGTGTTCGTAAAATTCTCTTCTCCAGCCTATAACCTTTTATTGAAAAAAGATTAAATTTATCAAAAATAGGCGCCAGAAGACCCGCACCATAAGGAACGTTGGTGTCGGGATGAATGGCGGGGCATTAAAAAACAATTACAGATTTTGTGTTAGAATGCAAGACATGACAGAAAAAGCCTACCGCTACCGATTCTACCCGACTTCTGAACAAGAAGACTTGTTGAGGAGAACATTGGGGTGTGTTCGACTAATCTACAACAAAGCATTAGCAGAACGAACCCAAGCTTGGTATGAACGGCAAGAACGAGTAGACTATTCTCAAACGTCTTCAAACTTAACTGCATGGAAAAAACAAGAGGAACTAGACTTTCTTAATGATGTTAGTTCAGTTCCACTTCAGCAAGGATTAAGACATCTGCAAACCGCTTTTACCAACTTCTTTGCAGGTCGGGCTAAATATCCGAACTTCAAGAAAAAACGTCATGGAGGTAGTGCAGAATTTACGTCATCTGCATTCACCTATAAAAACGGTGAAATCTATCTAGCTAAGAGTAAACAACCTTTACCGATTCGGTGGAGTCGTCAACTCCCTTCTGGATGTCAACCCTCAACTATAACAGTTAAGTTAGACCCTAGCGGTCGATGGTTTGTCTCCGTAAGAATTGATGACCCAACTGATAACAAGTTGGAGCCAACCGATAAAAATTTAGGAATAGATTTAGGAATTTCTAGTCTATTTACAACATCTGATGGAGTTAAGGTTGCCAATCCCAAACACTTTAATCAGCTACATAAAAAACTGCGACTTGCTCAAAAATCCTTGAGTCGGAAAACACCGGGATCAAAGAATAGAGAGAAAGCCAGAAAAAAAGTAGCCCGAATTCACGCCCAAATTACCGATTGCAGAAGGGATCATACTCACAAAATAACAACTCAACTCATTCGGGAAAATCAAACGATAGTTGTTGAGGATTTAGCGGTGGGGAATCTGATCAAGAATCCTAAATTAGCTAGGGCAATTAGTGATGCTAATTGGGCAGAACTTGTCCGTCAATTAACATATAAAGCTGAGTGGTACGGGCGAAAATTAATTAAAATAGACCGATGGTTTCCCAGTTCCAAACGTTGTGGAAACTGTGGACATATTTTAGATAAATTGCCATTAAATATCAGGGAATGGGATTGTCCTAATTGCGGGATGCACCATGACCGTGATATTAATGCAGCAAATAACATTTTGGCGGCAGGGCTTGCCGTTTCAGTCTGTGGAGCGACTGTAAGACCTGAGCAGAGTAAATCTGTTAAGGCGGGTGCGAAAACCCGCAAGGGACGGAAACAGAAAACCAAGTCGTGAGTCTTGGGAATCCCTCACCATAAGCTTGATCGTTGGTGTCGGGAGGATGTCAAAGGTAGAAGTGCTACACAATCCCAGCTTAACTGCTAAAAATAGAGACGATTGCAATAGAGTGAGTGACAAGACAAGGAATGATGGATAATCTATTAGACGGTAAATCTACAGCCAAAAAGATTCAAGCTGAACTGCAAGAACAAGTGCAGACGTGGCAAACTAAAGTTGGACGTTCTCCCGGTTTAGCGGTGATTATGGTGGGAGATAATCCAGCCAGTGCGGTGTATGTTCGCAATAAAGAACAAGCCTGTGCTAAAGTCGGGATTACATCTTTTGGTCAACATTTCTCCACAGAAACCAGCCAAGAAGAACTTACCGATGTTATTCATGAACTGAATCAAAATGAACAAGTGGATGGAATTTTAGTTCAGTTACCCCTTCCTGCTAATTTGGATTCTGTTGGGTTATTGTATGAAATTGATCCCAAAAAAGACGCCGATGGTCTGCATCCAGAAAATTTAGGACGGTTAGCCAGAGGTGAAAAAGGGTTAAGAAGTTGTACTCCCGCCGGAGTTATGCGATTGTTTCAGGAGTATAACATTGAGTTAAAAGGCAAACACGCGGTTGTTTTGGGTCGTAGTATTTTAGTCGGAAAACCGATGGCTTTGATGTTATTAGAAGCTGATTGTACCGTAACCATTGCTCATTCAAAAACAAAGGATTTAGCAAAAGTTACCCGTGATGCTGATATTGTAGTGGGAGCCGTTGGACGTCCGCAAATGATCACGGCAGATTTTGTTAAACCGGGTGCTATTGTTATCGATGTTGGGATTAATAAAATAACCGATGCTAACGGTAAATCTCGCCTGGTCGGAGATGTGGATTTCAACAGTGTTCAACCCATCGCCCAATATATTACCCCAGTTCCCGGCGGTATTGGCCCCATGACCGTTGCGATGTTATTACAAAATACCTTTTGGAGTTATTTGGAAACAGTAAGGAGTTGACGGTTGACGGGAAAGGGCGGGATTATCCATCAGTGTCAACTTAAGGCTAAAAGCCTTGAAATAAATTTCAGGCTCAAAGCTAAAACCCGTTAAAACGGGTTAATGAAGAAGGCTCTTAGTCATCTTTAGATGCCGATCGCTTTTAGCCCGAACTTGAGTTCAGGGCTAAGGTGGGTTAAGTTGACGGACTTTGGGGGTTATCCCGCCCCTACGACTGTTGCTTATGATTTTAAAAAATTTAAGTGTTGTCCATCAAGTTGCAAGAGATTATCTAAGCTTCCTTGTAATTTTAATTGACTTTCTTCTAAATAAATAATCTCATCTGCTCTCCTATTAACACTAGGACGATGACTAATTAAAATTGTGGTTTTCCCTTGACGATACTGTAATAACTCATCTAATAAATTTTCTTCGCTAATGGGATCTAATCCTGATGTAGATTCATCTAAAATTAAGATCGGGGGATCATTGACAATCGCTCTAGCTATGGCTAATCTTTGACGCTGACCCCCGGATAAATTAGCCCCAAATTCGCCTAAAACTGTAAAATATTTATCAGGAAGTTTATCAATAAAATTATCCGCTTGGGCAAATTGACACGCTTTGACAATTTCTTCAAAGGTAACATGAGGTGATCCAATTCTAAAATTTTCAATAATACTCCGGCTCCAAAATTGAGCTTCTTGGGGAACTAAAATCACTTGTTTTCTAATACATTCTAAACTTAAATTTTGTAAATTATAAGCCCCGACTCTAATTGTTCCTCCCTGCAATTCATATAATCCCGCTAGAAGTTTTACCAAGGTACTTTTTCCACAACCTGATTCTCCAATAATTGCTGTAACTTTCCCCCCTTTAATATTAACATTAAAATCTTTAAATAAATCTAATCTTCCCGCATGATGATATAATATATTTTCACAGTAAATTATATCATTATTTTTAAATGTTACCCATTCTTTTTGAGCGTCATTATCGGTTTCTGAAGGATAATCAATCACAGAAAAAATTCGTTGAATAATAATTCTTATTCTAACAAGTTCAGTCAGTAAACCCACTACTGTTTTAATAAACACAGTAAAATTAACACTCATACTATTAAAGGCTAAGAGTTGTCCGATGGTTAATTCTTTATTAATAACTAAGATACTCCCAAACCACAATAAAACGATTCCTCCAATACTAGAAATAATCTCAGAGAAATTAAAATTTGTTACTCCAATTTGTCCGATTTTAAATTCTAAATTGGCTAATCTGCCAAAACGAGTTTGTAAATCTTCCCAGAATTGAGGTTCGGCTGTCGTTGTTTTTAAGGTAATTGCACCTTTGAAACTTTCGATTAAAACCCCGTGAGTTTCGCCTTCTAATACCATAATATCTTTAATTTTTTTTCTTAAAGACATCAAAAAGAATAAAGATGATGTCGCACTTAATAAAGTAATAGATATGATTAATAAAGTTAATTTATAACTATAAAATAGCATTAGACTCAACGAAATAATAGCGGTAAAAGATTGAGTTAAAACTCTAACAAACGATTGAGAAATAAAGAAATTAATTTCTTGAATATCTTTTAAACGGCTCACCACTTCCCCACTGCGATGAGTTTCATAATATTGTAAGGGTAAATTTAATATTTTCCGACCAAATTCTTTAATTAATCCTAATTGTAACCGATTAGAAAATTGCATACTTAAGTTAGCTTGAATCACTTGTAATCCACTACTAACTAAGTTCATGATAATAATCGCTATGGCTAATCCTCTTAGGATTTGTTCTTCTCCTCTAATTAATACATCATCCGTTAAGATTTGAATCAGAAAGGGTGAGGTTAAGGCTAAAAGACCGAGAACAATATTAATTAATAAAACTTCAAATAAAATAAATTTATAAGGCGCAATACGCTGAAAAAATCTCCCAATTCCCTCAATTTTATCGTCAGGTTGTTGAGCAAAACGTACCGGATCAGGTTGTAATAAAAGAGTAATAAATCCTGACCAACTTTCTGATAATTCTTGACGAGTCACATAACGCATCCCCACACCGGGATCTGCAATAATATATTTTTTGCCTTTTTGTCCATATAAAACCACATAATGATAACCTTTCCAGTAAATAATTGCGGGTAAAGGTGCATCTTTCATTTGATCTAATATTTGCGGTTGCGCTCTGGTGGAACGCGCATCAAATCCTAAATTTTCTGCACCCCTTCTTAAACCTGTTAATGTTGTTCCTAATTGACCCGTACCAACGGCTTCTCTAATGCGATTAATACTAAAATTTTTGTGATAATATTTAACAATTGTAGCTAAACAAGCTGCTCCGCAATCTTCTTCGCTATGTTGCAAGACAATCGGATATTTTTGCATAAGTTAAAGATGACGAATACTTTGAACATCTTGTTCTAAATCATTTTCAGTATAGGGTAAATAAGCTTTTTCTTGCTTAAGAAATTCGTAGGTTTCCCAACGAGAAGCAAATTTGAGTATTCGTCTTACTTCAGAAGCACCAATTTGACCTTGACGGTAATAATCGGCAGTGATTAGTTCCAAAATACGCCGAGAAATATTAACAGACTGTAATTTTTCTGCTATTTCATCAGGGAGTTCAAGGGTGATTTGCATAGTGATTTTTGGGTTATAGTTTTGTAATCTACTCTATTGAACTAACAAAAGTTACAGCCCGCAGTTCTTCTTGAAAAATCCGGCGTAGTGTATCTTCATCTAAGGGGAGTTTGGCTTGATCAAGATATTGTCGTAACGCTTGATTGATCATTGTTTGATAACCTTTCCCCTCAGCGTCTCCTTTTTGTCTAAACGCTTCTAAGATATCATTATCAATATAGATGGTAATGCGAGTTTTACCTTCTTGTGGGACGATTGCACCCCGTTTAGCCTGATCAAAATCATATTCCGGTTTCATATTTACGTCTCTCCTTATGAGTAGCAGGACGGGCAGAAATTAAGCGAATGTTATCACCTCGATAAGTATAGACTACCACTAGCAAACGCCAAAGGTGATCCATCCCCATAACAATAAATCGCTGTTCACTTTGTGCTGATTGATCTTCAAAAGAAAGTGCACAAGGATCGAACAACACAGCCTCAGCATCAGAAAAACTGACTCCGTGTTTTTGTAAATTGCTTTTAGCTTTTTCGGGATTCCATTCAACTTGCATACATATATTATATGTATTCGTGAGAATTATGTCTAAATTGATTTAGGGTTTTCTGAATAATTGATCTGTGAGGGGTAAGAGTTCAGGAGTTAGGTGAAGAAGTTAGAATCGTCTCTTTTCATAAATAGCTAAAAAATAAGTTAAACTTCCGAAACTATAATATCTCGGAAGTCGTGATTTGAGTTATTAAAATTTAATCAATACTCGTATTACATTATTCCCTGCATTTTGGGTCTATCTAAATTCCAATGCTTATAAATTTAACACTCCCCTTTTGCCACCCCGGACAAATACTTCTTCTTGGGCTGTAATATCAGTAAATAAAGCATTGCTGCGAATATCTGGGCTAGGTTTTTGGGTTTTGTTTGTGGTAGTAGCGGAATTGTTTTCAGTAGCTTTCATGATTTTGACCTTTTTGTTAATTAATGAAAATTGGTTTAATATAATAGTTCTGGCGCACGGAATCGCTGTGTTCCGCCGCGTACAAAGACTTCTTCTTGGGCTGTAATATCAGTGAATAAAGCATTGCTGCGAATATTTTTGCTAATTTTATCGATGTTGTTTTTAGAATTGTTGTGATTAGTTTTCATAGTTTTACCCTCAATTTAATAATTGCTGTCAGTAGAGAAAGAAAAATTAATAGTTAGCTGAATGTCTTGCCTAACTCCATGATAATCTTGCTTAACCAGTTCGTTTCACCCCGTCCACCCCCGCCCCGGACAAATACTTCTTCTTGTGCTGTAATATCAGTAAATAAAGCATTGTTGTGAATGTCTGGGCTGGTTTTGTCGGTATTGTTTTTAGAATTTTTATGATTAGCTTTCATGGTTTTATCCTCTTGGCAAATTAGCTGATGTTTATGGATGCAATTTATGAGTTTTGAGGAGAAGCAATTTAATTAAAAGCATTTCCGGTGTACAATGCCTGGGCCTGATTCATCATATTGAGCGCCACCGCGTACAAACACTTCTTCTTGGGCTGTAATATCAGTGAATAAAGCATTGCTGCGAATATCTTTGCTGGTTTTGTCGGTTTTGTTGGTGGTAACGGAATTTTTAATGGTTTTCATGGGTGCTTTCCTATTGAGGTAGAAGTGTACTGGTTTTTGTATAATCTCAACATAACCCCTTAAAACCCCACTGTAAATTCGTAAATTTACTAGACTTTTTTTTAGGATTAATACTTTACAAAAGCTTTATATTAGGGCGAAATAGGTCAAAAAAAAGTCCGAAAGACTTGATAATAATCGAATTGAGCCATATCCGTAATTATGCTGAGAAAACCCAACCCTGATTATCTTCCCATCCATCAAGAGGATGAATTTTTGCCCCCTGTCAGTGGTTGGACAATTTTTGGGGGCTTATTTTTAGTCGGGACAGTTGCGATCGCTTTAATAATATCAGCCTTTACTCCCTTACCCGTGACGGTGAAAGCGATCGCAATGGTGCGTCCCAATGGAGAGGTAAAATTAGTACAAGCACCCACCGAGGGGACTGTTACCAAAATTGAGGTTAAAGAAAATCAAACAGTAACTCAAGGACAAGCATTAGTCACCCTAGATGCTTCTCGCTTGAACACTCGTGAAGCTCAACTTCAGGGAAATGAGCGACAAAATTTACAACAATTACAACAAATTTCAGAACAATTAAACAACTTAAATCTACAAATAGATGCAGAAACCGAAAAAATGAATCGAGCTATTTCTGGCGCACAAGCTGATTATTTGCGGATGGAAAAAGAACATCAAGAACACAGTTTAACCGTAGAAGCTCAAGTCAATGAAGCTAGAGCAAATGTGCAAATGGCAGAAGAAGACTGGCAAAAATCTAAAAGCGATCTTAAAGCCGCAGAAGCTTCTTTACGCGGCAGTGAATCAGCCTTAAAAATTGCTGAACAAAAAAGCGATCGCTATCAACAAGTTGGAGAATCTGCTTTAGGCAAAAATCGATTAGAAGAAGCTCAATTTGCCGTTGAACAACAACAGGAATTAATCGCAGAAAAGCAAGCATTATTACAAAGTCAAAAACAATCCGTCAGCCGCCAATTAAAAGCAGTAGAATCGGCAAAATCTCGGTTACAAGCTGCCTTAGCTACTGTTGATCCGAGTGATGGATTAGTGATCATGGCGCAGGAAAAAATAGCTCAGGAAAAAGCGACAGGAGAAGCTATTTTAGCTCGTTTAAGTCAAGAAAAAAGTAGTTTATTACAGCATAAAAGTGAACTAGAAAAACAATTAAGTAGTGATCAGCAAGAGTCATTACAAGTGCAAAAAGAAATTAACAAAACAATTGTTTCTGCACCGATATCAGGAGTGATTCTAAAATTAAATTTGCGAAATCCTAATCAAACTGTTCGTGTCGGGGAAGAAATAGCCCAAATTGCCCCTATTAATACTCCTCTAGTAATTAAAGCTAAGGTTTCTCCGGGGGATATTGGCAAAGTAAAAATCGGGCAAAAATCACAAATGCGGGTGAGTGCTTATCCTTACCCAGATTATGGAATTTTAGCCGGAAAAGTAATCGAGATTTCTCCTGATGCGATTATCCCCCAAAATACAGGTGTTAATTCTATTCTTCCTTATTATGAAGTCACCATTCAACCCGATAAAATTTATTTAAAAGATGATCCAAAGAATACTTTACAGCCCGGTATGGAAATTCAGGCAGATATTATTGCTAAAAATGAAACCGTGTTAACCTTTATTTTACGCAAAGCCAGATTATTAACAGATTTATAATTTCTTTGTGCCTTTGTGTCTTTGTGGTTAAATTAAAGCTTGATTCTGTTAGGATACCTGGACGGAATTCTGGACTTTGAATGATTGAAATTGGGATTTTTGATGGGCGGAGCCCATCCTACGAAGGTTTAAGCATCATTCTTGGCTTTTCTGCCTGTCTTTGTCCCCTCTTGATAAATTCATGATCACTTCTGTGTCACAAGACTCGTAAAATAGTGATGTTAAGACTTTGCTCCTGCAATTTGGGCAAAATTCAGTCCCCAGGAGTGAAATGCATGTTAACATCACCCCTATACAAAGCTGCATCATGGTATTGGCAAGCGAAATTAACTCGCCGTTGGAGAGTTCTCAGTTTGATTTATCGGCGTATCTGACCCAACGGCAGACCCTGGTAGAACAGGCTTTAGATGCGTCTCTTCCTCTAACCTACCCTGAAAAAATCTATGAGGCAATGCGTTATTCCTTGCTGGCTGGAGGAAAGCGTCTGCGACCGATTTTGTGCCTCGCCACTTGTGAGTTAGTCGGTGGGACTGTAGAGATGGCCATGCCGACCGCCTGCGCCCTAGAAATGATTCATACCATGTCCTTGATTCATGATGATCTCCCGGCGATGGATAATGATGATTATCGTCGGGGAAAACTGACCAATCATAAGGTTTATGGAGAGGATATTGCCATTTTAGCCGGGGATGGTTTATTGAGTTATGCCTTTGAATTTGTCGCCACCCAAACTCTTAATGTTCCTGCCCATCAAGTGTTACAGGTCATTGCCCGTTTAGGTCGGGCGGTGGGGGCCGCAGGCTTAGTGGGGGGACAGGTGGTAGATTTAGACTCGGAAGGATTAACGGATGTTTCCGAAGAAACCCTGACGTTTATTCATACCCATAAAACGGGGGCGTTATTAGAAGCTTGTGTGGTCTGTGGTGCGATTTTAGGCGGGGCTGACGAAACGGAAATTGAACGATTGTCTCGGTATGCGCGTAATATTGGTTTGGCGTTTCAGATTGTCGATGATATTCTCGATATTACCGCCACTCAGGAGGAGCTCGGAAAAACTGCCGGGAAAGATTTAACCGCCCAAAAAGTGACCTACCCCAGTTTATGGGGGATAGAAGAATCCAAACGTCAAGCCCAGCAGTTAATTGCAGAAGCCAAAGCGGAATTATCTCACTATGGAGATCGGGCAATTCCCCTGTTAGCGATCGCAGATTTTATCACTAATCGCACTCACTAAAGCTATTAATTTCTATTATATGCAAGATTTTTCTCAAATCCTCAATAACCAAGTGTTATGGGTTGCCCTATTAGCCTGTATTCTAGCTCAACTGTCTAAATTGGCGGTTGAGTTAGTCCAACATGGCAAAATTAATCTGCGGGTGTTAGTGACAACGGGAGGAATGCCGAGTTCCCACTCGGCTTTTGTGGGGGCCTTAGCAACGGGAGTGGGCAAAACAATGGGATGGGGAAGCCCTGATTTTGCTATTGCTGTTGTTTTTGCCTTTATTGTCATGTATGATGCGGCCGGAGTTCGTCAAGCGGCGGGAAAACAAGCTCGAATTTTAAATCAAATTATTGATGAAGTCTTTGAAGAACACAAACAGTTAAGCGAAGAACGATTAATTGAATTATTAGGTCATACCCCCTTTCAAGTCATTGTCGGTTTAGGATTAGGCATTGCTATTGGTTCGTTTGCCGAATTAAATTGGCCTTTGCATTTTATCCAAGCAGCACTGTAGAAACGTTGTCATGTAACTTTTCTAGGCATTATCACTCTTTACTGTTCCCTGTTCCCTGTTCCCTGTTCCCTGTTCCCTTTTAAAACTAAGGTTTAATCGCAGGACTAATTACTGTTACCCGATTACTATCGACTAACATTGACCAAAAGCCACGACTACTTAATTGTTTTAAGGTTGCTGTTGCTTTGTCAGAATTTGTTGTATATTCTACTAACAAATAAGGTCGTTGACCATAGGAAACTAAACCCACATCTCCGCCAATAACTGTTCGTAATTGTAAGGCTAATTCCGGTTGATTAAAATAATCCACTAACACTGCATAACCAGACCCTAAAGGTTGAGGATTATATCTCGTTGATTCTGGCTTAGAAGGGGAGGAGGGAGGGGTTTCTCGAACAACCGGGGTTAAGTTAGGACTAGGACGCGGTACCTGAGTTACCTCCTGTTTAACAACATAAGCAGGTAACTTAACTTTATCTTGCAGATACGCGGCCCAATCTTCGGCAATCAATTGATCATCAAATCCCCCCACCCGTGTTACTAAATTACTCAAATAGCGACAAACTTCACTATTGATATCATTGGGTAACGTGCGCTGCACCAATTTCTGTTCCTCTGGAGTGTTACTGACGATCAATAACAGATATTCTCCCGGTTTTGGTGCGGCACACGTTTCTTGAGCTAAACTGCTTCGGGCTGCTAGACTCCAACTGCTGATCGTTAGAAGACTAAAAACGAGTATTGTGGACAACCCTTTGACACCATTTTGACGCATAAACAGGAGGTTTACGGAATGAAGCAACAGCTTTCATTGTACTGACTCAGGGTTCAATAGTTGTACCCTTGATGTTTAAGACGCCGTTGCCAAAGATGCCAAAGCATCAGGAATACTCGCAGTCGGTGCGGGAAATTCTCCCGTGAGGACATACTCTAAACGCAATTTCAACCAAACCACCACTTGTTTATTTGTGGAAATAATAGCCACCGCAGGTTGAGGACATTTAGCTTTAATCTCAGCCATTTCCGGGGCTTCTAAAAAGGCAGGTTGCTGCACTAACCAAAAATCAAGTTCCTTTTCATTTTCCTGATAGTTGCGGGCGCGTTCGCGTAACACTTCTTCTAAGGGTTCTTCCTCAATTAAAAACTTGCGGCTGCCTAAAACGTAGTAATAAGTCTGCATGGTTAATCATTGTAAATTCTGCAATGGGACGATTTGGGGGTTAGAGTTGCCCGTAAATCGCTTGTTTCATTTCTCGAACGGCTTGATCTAAACCAACGAGAACTGCCCGACTTATTATTGTATGACCAATATTGAGTTCTTCCATCCCTTCTATTTTCGCAACGGGGTAAACATTCCAATACGTTAACCCGTGACCTGCATTTACCCGCAGTCCCGCTTCTAAGGCCAGCTTACAACCTGTCGCTAAAATATCGAGTTCTCTGGCTTGGTCTTCCCCTTTCGCCTCCGCATAGCATCCCGTATGCAGTTCAATAAATTTCGCCTTGACTTGCGCCGAGGCTGCAATTTGCTGGGGGTTGGCATCAATAAACAAACTCACGGGTATTCCAGCACCCTGTAGAGTGTTAACTACATCGCTCATCCGAGGAATTTGTCCCGCGATATCTAACCCTCCTTCGGTGGTAATTTCTTCCCGACGTTCAGGAACTAAGGTAATATAGTCGGGTTTGATGTCTAATGCGATCGCCACCATTTCATCGGTCGCCGCCATTTCTAAATTCAGATGGGTTCTTACCGTTTGTCGCAACAGTCGCACATCTCGATCTTGAATATGGCGTCGATCTTCGCGTAAATGCACGGTAATGCCATCAGCCCCCGCTAATTCAGCAATTACAGCCGCCCCAACGGGATCGGGTTCAACGGTGCGACGCGCTTGGCGAATCGTGGCAATATGATCAATATTGACTCCTAAAGTCGGCAATTGTGAGATCTCCTTGCTGTTATACCGTCTTTCACCTTGCCAAACAATTCAACTTCGGTCAAGCTCTTTGAGAAAGTTTGTAGTATAATTGAAGTTAAACTGTATTTTAAAACTTGACAAAACTAGACGGTACAGTCTATCTTAATTTTATAACAAGACTATACGGTCTAGTTAATCAACGTCAGCACCCCGCTCTGAAGAGACGGGGCTTCATGCCTCTAACTTTAGATAGCTGACCAGCCTCAGCCTAACGGCTACGTTTTCTGGATCATAATACCCACGAATGCGACGCTAGTTTGTGGCTCTATTGTTAACAATTAAACAGTTTTACGAGGGGTGAGGGTTAACTCATGGATATTATTTCTTTAGCCATAATCTTAGGTGTAATTGTAGCAACAGATGAAATTCTCAATAATCAATTGAAAGTCTCAAAACGCTTATTAGATTGGCTAGACAGGCAAGAAACCCCCGAAAAAAAGTCTAATGAACTGACCCGCTAAACCCTGATCAACCGATGGGTATGGCGGGTAATTTTCCCCTAGTAAAGTATTCACCCAGTTTCATAATTGCATTCAGGATCTTAATATTTTTATTAAATCTATTTCTCAAGATAGATGTTAATTATAGGGAATCTGGTAAAAGTTCCTGCTATTTTACAATAAAAGTATAATATTGCTGATCAGAATCTTCAGAAATTCCAATCAGTGACTAGAACAATAACAGTTAATTTTGGGTTGCTTTGGTCGTAAGATTAAAGTAGGGAACCGAATTTAAACCGTTGTGTAATCTTCAATATGTCTTATTATATTTCACCTCGCTTTCTCGATCAACTGTCTGTTCATATCACCAAAAACTTTTTGAACATTCCCGGTGTACGGGTTCCTTTAATCTTAGGAATTCACGGACGCAAGGGAGAAGGAAAAACCTTTCAATGTGAATTAGTTTTTCAGAGAATGGGATTTGAACCTGTGACAATATCCGGTGGAGAATTAGAAAGTCCTGATGCGGGAGATCCGGCGCGATTAATTCGGTTAAGGTATCGGGAAGCCTCCGAACAAGTGAAAGTTCGGGGACAAATGTGTGCCTTATTTATTAATGATTTAGATGCGGGTGCTGGACGGTTTGATTCGGGAACTCAATATACCGTGAATACGCAATTAGTTAACGCCACATTAATGAATATTGCGGATAATCCTACTAATGTACAATTACCCGGAAGTTATGATGCAACGCCTTTAAATCGGATTCCGATTATTGTCACCGGAAATGATTTTTCTACCTTGTACGCGCCCTTAATTCGGGATGGACGGATGGAAAAATTTTATTGGGAACCCACAAGAGAAGAACGCATTGGCGTGTTACAAGGAATTTTCCCAACCGATGAATTATCCCTACAAGATATTACTCAATTAGTCGATACTTTTCCTGAACAATCGATTGACTTTTTTAGTGCAGTGCGATCGCGGATTTATGATCAACAAATTCGAGATTTTATTCATAAACAGGGAGTTGAACATATTTCTAAACGGATTGTTAATAGTGCCGAAAAAGCTCCTGAATTTCAGAAACCCAATTTTAAATTACCCCCTTTAATTGAAATGGGTAAACTCATGGTCGGGGAACAAAAACGGATTCAAGATATGCGATTAGTTGAAGAATATAATCAATTTCGCACGTTTAATACTCAATTTGGTGTTTCCCCAACTCCTAAAGAAAAGAGTCAAAATCCGATTAATCCAATTCTTTCTAGTTCTCATAACCCCATTATGCCGCCCCATAGTATTAATAGTATAGGGGCAACCGTCATGGAAGGAGATGCTACGGGAAGTACATTAGTTAGTGACGGAAAACTCGTTAGTACAACATTAGGAATAGAAGTCTTAGAACAAATTGATCAGATTCTATCCAGTGGCTATCGAATTGGATTAGAATATGCCGATAAACGACGGTTTAAAACCGGATCTTGGAATAGCTGCGGGTTAAATGGGAATGAATCAGAAGGGGATATTATTCGAGGAATTGAGGTCTGTTTAACAGAACATCCCCAAGATTATATTCGCTTACTGGGAATTGACCCCATTGCTAAACGGCGAGTTGTAGAAAGGATTATTCAAAAACCACAATAGATCAAGGTATCAGGTTTTAGCTGAAAGTGGGGATTATCGTTAGTTAAAAACAGATTATCCCCCTGGGGATGTCAAGTCTTGTGAGTTCAATTTAGTATTTTGTTCTGAATGGGTAGAAAACCCCTTGAATCAAAGAAAAGAAATCACAACTTAGGGGTGAAACTCCTCTTGAGGGAATGTTCTCTAAGTTGTTATTTTCTTTTCTATCTTTTCAGCAGAATTTATTACGATCAAGGGACTCACAATGACAACACCACTGGAATTTTCAGCCCCAACAAACTTATCTGAAGTTAATTTAAACCCTCGTGGTAAAGTTCATCCTAGTCCCACTGACTGGCGCGATCAAACCTTGTATTTTCTATTACCCGATCGCTTCAGTGATGGGGAAGAATCCAAACGTCCCCTGTTTGATCGCCATCATCCCGAAGACTGGAAAACCCTAGATAAAGTAGCTTGGATGAAAGCTGGAACCAAGTTTTCAGGAGGAACATTAAAAGGCATTGAAAGTAAATTAGATTACTTAAAAGATCTCGGTGTAACCACCCTGTGGGTCGGCCCCGTTTGGAAACAACGCTGCGATTTAGAAACCTATCATGGCTATGGAATTCAAAACTTTTTAGAAATAGATCCTCGGTTTGGAACCCGTCAAGATTTAAGAGATTTAGTTGATGCGGCTCATGAACGGGGAATGTACGTTTTACTCGATATTATTTATAATCACACCGGAAATAACTGGTTTTATCAAGACGAAAACGGTCAACCCACAGATACCCGTTCCTATTGCTATTCTCCGGCTCATCCGGTTGCAGGATGGCGTTCTCAAACCGGAGACTGTATTGCTAATCCCCAGTCTATTGAAGATGGCGTTTGGCCGCAAGAATTTCAAAATTGGGAGTGGTATACCCGCGCCGGAAAAATTGAACATTGGGACGCAGACCCTTGGGAAAATGTTATGCACCCAGATGTTGAATTCCGCCGGGGTGACTTTTTTGATTTAAAAGATCTTTGCCTATCTAAAGATGAAGTTTTATCAGCAGTTATTAAGGTTTATCAATATTGGATTGCCTTAAGTGATTGTGATGGATTTCGCATTGATACCGTTAAACATTTACCTTGGGAAGCCTCCCGTAGTTTTTGTGGAGCAATTCGGGAATATACTGAATCTATTGGTAAAGAAAACTTTTTACTGTTAGGAGAAGTAACGGGGGGTGCAACAACAGCAAAAACTTACCTCGATATTTTTGGCTTAAATTTAGATGCCATTTTAGATATTGGTGAACCGCCGAAAAAATTAATGGAATTGGTTAAAGGGTTTACAAATCCTCAAGACTTTTTTAATCAATATGGTGGCGTTGATGAGTTAGGAAGTCATCGACTTGCTGGACAATATCACGTCTCAATTTTGGATGATCATGACATGGTGGGACGGGATGGTAAATATCGCGTTTCTGCTAATAATAATATTCCTGCTTGTTATGAACAAACTGCCCACACCGTCGGCGTTCAATTAACAACATTAGGAATTCCCTGTATTTATTACGGTACAGAACAAGCCTTCGACGGTAATCAAAACCGCCATGATTTCAGCTTAGAACCTGGGGCAGATTTAGCTATCACAATTGATCGTTATATTCGGGAGGTGATGTTTGGGGGCTTATTTGGGGCGTTTGAAACCAGTTCCTGTCATTTCTTCGATCCCAATCATCCCACTTATTTACGAATTGCTGCGATCGCCCGCCTCCGAGATCAAAAAAGCCCCGTTGGGTTAGCTCTCCGACGCGGACGGCAATATTTACGGGAAATTAGCGTTAATAGTCGTTCATTTTTCTGGCCTACGCCCGGTCAAGTGGTGGGTTGGTCACGGATTTTGTTTACTCAAGAAGTCGTCATGGCTTTAAATACCAATGGTGTAGAAAGCCAGAGTGCTTACATTGGAGTTGATTCCAGCCTTCATCCTGCGGGTTCTCAAATCACGGTTCTCTACAATAGTGCTTGGAACGATGATCAACTACGTCATCCTCCCACCTCCGAAACCCTAACCGTTGAACTGTATCAGAATCGAACTGCTGTTCATCTGAACTTACCCCCAGCGGGAATGGTGATTTTAGCTTAATCTCACCTCCCCACCAAAAGCTAATACTCGAAACCTGATTAAAAAACCCCAGCTTCTCAACGAAACTGGGGTTTTCAGGATATTAAATTAAAGGGGAATTAGAAGCGGAAAGTTGTCCGCAGTGTACCCACAAAAATTGTGTCGTTATTGTCATTGTGATCAGGATTGGTCACGACGTAGAAACCCGGTGTCACAGCGATGTACTCGCTGAAGGGGAAGCGATAGAAGCCTTCAATATGAATGGAGGTATCTTCGTCTTCTAAAGCACTAATATCATGACTGGTGATTTTGGGTGGCATTCCCACAATCAAACCTGCGGTATCTCCTTCGCGGAGTAAATCAGGGAACCCTAACACCGCAGCCCAGTTGATAATCGTTGCATCGGCGTTACCACCGCGTTTCTGATCAGCCCAGGTTGCACCAACCCAGCCACCGATGGAGAAACTGCGGGCGACCCTCCAGTTCATTTGGAAGCCTAGGTTTTCTGAAGTTGTGGCATTTTCACCGAAGGGTTTATTAGCCCCCCAACTGCCCGTACCGCCTGTGACGTATACGTTATCATTGCTGAAGTAACGGTGGTTGTAATCTAAAGACAAAGCTAGATTACTCATGGGTGCAAAGACTAATTGCGCCATGGCACTGTAATTGCCATTGAACATCCCTCGACCTTGACGGGCATCAGAGGCAAAAACATCATCCGCTAAATAACCAATGTTGGCTTTAAAACTGTGACTAAAGGCATATTCCACGCCCATCCCTGCACCCGCAGGGCCTTGGAAACTGGTGGGGTTGAAGCGCCCAAACCGGGAAATTGCGCCACTGGCATCATCCCCAAAGGGAGTGAGAACATCTTGAATATCATCCAAGGCTAACCCTTTTGCCCCGATCCAAACTAAACCTTTTCCTTCAGAGAAAGGGAAACGATAGGCGAGGAGATCCAAAGTCACATTACTAGGATTTCCATCAATCGCAGTCCGAGCCATTGGAGTGTTGAACAGATCGTAATCACTCAACGTTGGGATTGATTGCGCTTGTAAACGAGTTCTCAGTAAATCTTGACCCGTAAAACTGGTATCAAAGTTTAAACGCGCGCGGTAGCCTAAATAAGCTTGGGTGGGATCATCGCTATCATCGGCAAACTGACCCACAACGTTACGAGTTGCCCGATTTCCTTCACCCTCGCCCAACCAAAACACCGCTTCTCCACGCAGTTTGGTGGTGGTAGAGAATTGATTGGCTTCGAGTTCTCCGGTACGCGCTTCTAATACTGCTACCCGTCCGCGTAAGCTGGCTAACTCAGCCGCAAACTCTTCCATCAGCCGTTGCAGTTTGGCCAAGTCTTCACGGGTGACTAAATCTTTTGTAGAAGCATCAATCAGTTCATTGATCCGCTCTAAACAGGCATTTACCCCAGCCGCGAATTCAAAACGAGTTAAGGCGCGATTTCCTTTGAAGGTGCCATCAGGATATCCCGCAATACACCCATAGCGTTCTACCAAGGATTGTAGAGCTTGGAATGCCCAAGCTGTCGGTTCAACGTCAGACAGTTGGGATACGGAGGTCACTTGAGCTTGGCGTTTGTTGCCTCGACCTTCTCGTCCATATTGATTCAGTTGTTGCATCACCTCGGCATTACTGACCGCATCGGCTTGAGGTGCAGCGTCGAGATCGGCTAAAGGAATTTCACTATTAGCAGGATTAGCAGGAGTTTCGATGCCTCTACTTGGCCCAACTCCTGCATGGGGGTTCACGGGCACCTGAGCTAACTGTTGCGGTTGGGTGAGCGTCAATGTGTCCAACGGAGTGACAGAGACTTGCTCACTGATTTTTAACTCGGTTTGGGTGGGCTCCAGGGCGGTTTCTGCCTGTGGTGCTTCGGTTGCTGCGGCGATCGCAGTGGGTTGAGCCTCAGTCACGGGTAACTCGGCGAACGCTGCTATCGGAGCGACTAGACTCGCTCCTAATACGGCAGGACTGAGTAGCCATGCTTTCAGTAGTATTTTCGACACTCTATTTACTCCTCACACGGGTCTAGGTTTGTTGACACTCCCTGTGCCTAAAGGCGTGGGGATTCTTGGTTCAATGAAACCACTTAATCAAAGTACCTTTGGGCGCTTTAATCCAGAGGTGGGATTCTCCCCAAGCGTAAATTCGGATATGCCCTACCCTATTCGCATGAATGCGAGTTCTTTTTTAACTTGAAACAAATTTGTTTCAAAAAACTGATTGTCTAGTACCCACGAATCTTTTACCAACTGCTGGGGGAAACTAAAACTGTGCAGTAGAACCCTATAGATTCAATTGTCAAGGTTCAGCATTTTGCCTTTAGACAACTAGGTTTTTAGACAGGTTATTTACCTTTCTTGTCACGGTAAATGGTAGCACGATCGGATGTCAATAGACAACCCAATATAAAGCCGTCCCTTCCTACGTCAGGGTAAACTCGGAAGGACAGGGTTTTAAAGCCATTTTTCTGATAAATTTTATCAAGTCTGCCCCCATTCTACCTGAATTTTTTCCAGGCGACTTAATGGATTCAGAACTTGATGGCAGTTCTGGCAATACCCATTCAGAGAGTATCACTATTCTGTTGATAGTCAATAGTTACAGAGTTGACGGGTAGGGGCCAGGGTTACTCCCAAGGAGTGTCAACTTCAGGCTAAAAGCCTAGAAATCAATTATTGCTACGCAACGCTGCGCGAACAGGCTTCGGGGCGGGTTCAGTGGGGTTGCGGTTAATGAGCAAAGATCTTGTAGAACCCGCCCCTACAAACCCGTTAAAACGGGTTAATCAAGAATGATCTTAGTCATCTTTAGATGCCGATCGCTTTTAGCCCGAACTTGAGTTCAGGGCTAACGTGGGTTAAGTTGACACTCCTTGGGTTACTCCGCCCCTACGACGTAGGTGGACTTATTCCTAATTTCTAACCTCCTAATAAATACTGTAATTTAATATTAATATTTGTGTTCACTCCGGCTACCACAACTGCCGCCTCATTAAATTTGGGGGGCCCAGTGAAAATAGCAGGATTTTTAGAAAAACCAAATCCTTCGGTGGGAATTCCTAACGCATTCCGGTTAGCTGTTTTATCGCTATTCGCATCATGAAGAACTGCAATAGCATAACTACCCGGTTGTAAATTCTCAAAGGTCATGACAATAGGAACTTCTGTAATACTGCTACAACGTTTTTGTACAGCATCGTCTCCATTACTGGGAAAACCTTTATTACTCGCAAATAAACTCGCACAAATTTGTCCTTTTTTATTGTTTAATCCATCAATGGTAAGCGTAATTTTGCTTTGAGGTTGAGCAATAATAGGAAGCGTAATAGCATTCAAACAAAGGAAAGAAGTAAGAAAGGCTAAGGGTTTTACTGGGTGAATCATGGGATTATTTTTGCAATGGGTTAGACTGGAATTCAATACTAGAATTTCGGAGGTCAAAAAATGGAAATTCCCAAGAAACGCAAAGATCGAGAAAAGTTACTCAGAAGTTGTCAAAAACCCAATGGGCAATGGAATGTGAACTCGTTGAAAAAATTAGGGATTCCTGAACGACCTCGACGGGGGTGGGATCGAGCATTTATTCAATACGGGGAAGATTGGGATCAGTATGTTTAAATTATCCTACAACTGGATAGTTTTGTAAAGTTATTTTGCGATCGCTTACGGCGGGGTGTAGCCCATCGCATTCCGTTAATTAATGCCTAACTTAGAACCCCAGTTAAAATCATCCTGACCGACATTAAATAAAGTAGCAATCCGATCGCCTTTTTCTGTATAAATTAATTCAATTTGTAAATAACTTTCCGGTTTATAGGGTAAACGATCGGCCCATTCAATCGCAACAATTCCCGGTTCTACTTCAACTCCTTCCCAATATTGCTCTAAATTTAGATCTTCAATTTCTGAGGTTTCTAAACGGTATAAATCTAAATGATAGAGGGGAATTCTGCCCTGGGTGTATTCATTAATCAAGGTAAATGTAGGGCTTTCAATGGATTCAAAAATACCTAATCCTTCTCCTAATCCTTGGACAAAAGTTGTTTTTCCCGCTCCTAAATTTCCTTCTAATAATAGAATACTATTGGGCGGGAGCGATCGCCCTAACTTTTTTCCTAATTCACGGGTTACTTCAGGGTTGGGGAGATGGAATTGAGTCATATTTAGGGTTATAAATTTAGGAAGATTAAGCCCTGAAGGGCTTACTACATTGTAGTGAGTCCTTTAGGACTCTCTAAGCCCTGAAGGGCTTACTACGAGTTAGTTTTTGCCAAACCATCGTAACAGAACTTGGGCTAAACGATGGGGATTATGGCGTAAATATCCGGTCTTTTCATCAATATCCATAATATTACTCATGACAATTCTTCGACCTAATTGTTTAACAAGATCTCGATCTAAATTAACAGGATGAGAATCTTCTTGAGCATAACGAATTAAGGCTTGGGCTGGAGGGACTGTTCCTTGAAGTAACACCGCATCAAACAGTTGATAACCGCAGGCTTTATCAATGGCTTTAATATGATCGGAAACACTATAATTGTCCGTTTCACCCGGTTGCGTCATAATATTACAAACATAAATCCGAGGAACATTTCGAGACGCGACAGCTTCAGCAATTTCTGGAACTAATAAATTAGGAATCACACTGGTATATAAACTCCCAGGGCCAATAATAATAAAATCTGCTTCTAAAATGGCTTGTACAGCTTTTGGGAGGGCGGGAGGATTAGGGGGAATACAACCAATGGTAACAATTTTTCCCTTAGCTTCAGTAATACTAGATTCCCCATGAATGCGCCGACCATCGGCTAATTTTGCCCATAAATGCACATCTGTTAAAGTGGCGGGTAAGACTTGACCTCGAATGGCTAAAACTTTAGAACTTGCCGCGATCGCTTGTTCTAAATCCCCTTCAATTTCTGACATTGCGCTTAAGAATAAATTCCCGAAACTATGTCCGGTTAATCCATCTCCAGCAGTAAATCGATATTGAAATAATTCTGTTAATAATCGTTCTTCATCAGCTAAAGCAGCTAAACAATTGCGAATATCTCCCGGTGGTAAAACTCCCATTTCTCGACGTAACCGACCCGAAGATCCCCCATCATCTGCAACCGTAACAATCGCTGTAATATTAGCACTATATTCTTTCAATCCTCGCAATAAAGTTGATAACCCAGTTCCCCCCCCAATGGCTACAATTTTCGGCCCCCGTAATAAACGGCGATGACTCAACAAACGATCAACTAATTGTTCATCTCCGGCGGGATGAAAAGCTTCACTAATTGAATTTAGACTGCGAGTTTGACTCCAAAGAATTAACAGAATTCCCAAGGCAATCATCAACGGCCCTGAAATATAATTAGGAACAACAGTGGTAATCCATCCTAAGAAATTTTTCAGCAGTTGTAGGATGTAATAAATCGGCGTCATTCCCGTCCAGATTGCTAACCCCAAACTGGCGATTAAAACCCCTGTGGCGCTAATCGCCATCCAGCGTTTTACAAACAGTCCAGGGGATAACCATTTAAACCATTGATTAATCATCCGGGGAGAACGATAGTTAGAGAAACCCAGATAGAGCCTGAATTTCATCATCCTGCGAACGGTGTTTTTGAATGAACCAGTTGACATAAGTATATATCTCAGATTGATATGCAGGGTTTGACGACCAATTTACACTACAGTATGGGAGGCTGGCTGTAAAATAAGGGCTAGAGTTGAATCCAATAGGGTTATTTTTCTATCCTATTGTGATGATTCCCCCAAGGAAAAATCAAGGGAGTCAGGGTCATCCCCTCGTTTCTTGAACAAGTGAATGGGGTCAAAAGTACAATGATCAGAAGGGTTTGGCAAGATCATGAAAGACAGTAAAACGGGAAAAATTCATCGGATTGAAGTTGAACCCCTCGATTTGAAAGATAACTTAGTGTTATCGAAACGAGCAGAATCCTTAGAACCTTTAATTGAGTTAAAAGGAATCAGTAAGGCTTTTGGTTCACAAGTGATTTTAGATCAAGTTGATTTAACCATTTATCGAGGAGAAGCATTAGGAATTATTGGCCCTTCAGGAACAGGAAAATCAACGATTTTGCGAATTATTGCCGGACTTTTACCTCCCGATAGAGGGGAAGTTTATGTATTAGGAAAAAAACGGCAAGGATGGGTAGATGATATTACTGATCCGATTGGAATTGCAATGGTGTTTCAACAGGCGGCACTATTTGATTCTTTAACCGTAACAGAAAATATCGGATTTTTACTCTATCAACATACGAAATTACCTCCTCGAAAAATCAGAGAATTAGTCAATGAAAAATTGGAGATGGTAGGGTTGCCCAATATTGGCGATCGCTATCCCGCCGAATTATCAGGAGGAATGCGAAAACGGGTCAGTTTTGCCCGTGCTATTATGCCTAATCCTGAAAATTCTAGGGAGACTCCAGAGGTAATTTTATATGACGAACCTACCGCAGGTTTAGATCCGATTGCATCAACCGTTATTGAAGATTTAATTAGAGATTTACAACATAGTGGAAAAGGATGCAGTACCTACGGAATTGTCACGCATCAAGATAGCACGATTCGACGCACTGCGGATCGAATTGTGTTTCTCTATCAAGGTTTAGTTCAATGGCAAGGCACAATTGAAGAAGCCTACACAACCGATAGTGCTATGGTACAACAATTTTTTAGTGGGAGTATTGAAGGGCCAATTAAAGTTGCTCAATAAATATTTAAGTGGATGAGATTTGATCAAAAAATACCCCAACTAACCGGAAAAAATTATAATCAGAATTAATCCCAGGATTTATGATAATATAATTAAAGAGATCGCCAATAATTATTATTAATTTTAAAATTTTTAGGGTTACATAAATTAGGAATTAATAGAATTTTTTTCTATTGTTCTCAAATGTTCCTAAAAAAGTAAAGACAAATTAAACAAAATTGGATCAGCTTTAATTTTACTAACTAAATACCGTTGCTGTAAAGATTGTAACCCATTAATTAAGTCTATTGAGGACAAATCTAAATGTTGTCTTAACTCTTCTCTGGATACAGGTTCATCAAATTTGCTCAATTCTACAACAATTTTTTGTTCAACGGGTGATAATCTATTCAATAGCTGGTTAAAGTGCGATCGCATTACTCACATTTTCATCAAGATGAAATTTAATCTTGTTTAACATTTTCACCCTTTAATATTTTTTGAATTAAAGAGGGTTGATTTCCTTGTAATTCTTTAGCATAATCTTCTCCTGCTTCAATTTGTTGTCTAATTTCTTCTCGATGGTCATGGTAATAAGTTAAAGCTGCATAAACATCAGCTAAGGTAATACTAGGATGGTGATAAATAATTTCATCGGGTGACATTCCCATTCTTTCATGCCAAATTACGATATCTTGAACTTTAATTCGATGTCCAGCAATACGAGGTTTTCCACCACAGATTCCTGGAGTAATGTCAATATGTTGTGAGATGACTGCTTTCATATTTACTATTTTCCGAGTCACGAATTTGGTTAAACCCCCTCTATTGTAGCATTATTTCATTACATATAATCCTTGAAATGTTCTAAGGGCTCATCAAAATCAGGGGACATTGAAATCAAACCTTTTGCACTCCCGAATTTTCTTTGTACAGCAGGAGTAATATTAAATGTCTTTTTAACCTCCTTCGTTAAAGAATTAGATGGGTTGAGATCAGAATTGTCAGAAATAGTAATTTCTTGCATTAATTGTTGGAGTAACCATTGTTTATCCTCAAGGGATAATTGATTAATTTTTTCAGCAAATTCACGAACTTCTAAAGAGGGCATCATAACTCACCATAAATATTGATAATTTTTTCTATTATAACATTATTTTTAATGTCATGCTATAATAGGTTAATAGATTAATTTTTCCTGATTTTTTCTGAATTTGAACGTTAGCAATATGCTGACAGTTCCATCCCTACAATAATAGCATAATCAGAGGGTTATACCTATGGCGATCGCACAAATTGAACATCTTATTCGTTATGTCACCAATGCCGATGGCGAAACAACCGATGTTCTTGTTCCTATTGAACTTTGGCAACAACTGATGAATACAATATACTCTGCTCCTGTCAGTGGTTTAGCTTGGATTGACGAACAAGAACCAAAAGCCTAAATATCCATCGCTATCTTTTTCAATAATTATATTAAAATATTTACTCATATTTCCCCTAATTTTTTGAATATATCCTTCATCCCTTTCTTAGTGTCTTTGTGCCTTTGTGGTTCCTTCTACAGTTACTTTTAAAACCCCAACTAACCCGACCCATTCTAATCCGAATTAATCAAACCCGCAAAAAAATCATCCTTCAGGGGTTTACTAATTTAGCCAACCTGATTACTATGGGGAAGACAAAACATCACGGTTTGGAGTGAGGAAACAGGATGTACATCGTACAAATTGCCTCTGAATGCGCCCCAGTCATCAAGGCGGGAGGCTTAGGCGATGTTGTGTACGGACTCAGTAGGGAATTAGAACTGCGGGGTCATACCATTGAGATTATATTGCCTAAATACGACTGCATGAGGTATGACCAAATTTGGGGACTTCATGAAGCCTATCAAGACTTATATGTTCCCTGGTTTGATGGTGCCATTCACTGCACGGTTTTTTGTGGTTGGGTTCATGGACAGTTGTGTTTTTTTATTGAACCTCACTCCGAAGATCATTTCTTTGACCGAGGTTGTTATTATGGTTGCGTCGATGATTATCTGCGATTTGCCTTTTTTAGTAAAGCCGCATTAGAGTTTTTACTTAAATCTGGAAAACGTCCTGATATTCTCCATTGTCATGATTGGCAAACGGGTTTAGCTCCAGTTATGTTGTATGAAATGTACAAATATCAGGGTATGGAAAATATCCGAGTTTGTTATACCATTCATAATTTTAAACATCAAGGAATTGCCGGAACAAATATCCTTTGGGCTACGGGATTAAACCGAGAATCCTACTATTTTGAATATGACCGTTTACGCGATAATTTCAACCCCTTTGGCTTAAATTTTATGAAAGGGGGAATTGTTTACTCTAACTTTGTCACAACCGTCTCTCCTAACCATGCTTGGGAAGCCCATTATGGTGAATTTGGTTATGGTTTAGGACACACCCTAGAACTACATCAACATAAATTTGGTGGGGTATTAAATGGGATTGATTATAAGGTTTGGAACCCTGAAGTTGATCGATTTATTCCTGAACAATATACCCCCGAAACTTTAGAAGGAAAAGAAAAGAATAAAAAAGCTTTACGCGAACGGTTATGGTTAAGCCATGAAGATAAACCTCTTGTTTGTTATATTGGTCGCTTAGATGATCAAAAAGGGGTGCATCTGGTTCATCATGCCATTTATTATGCGCTGCATCGACAAGCTCAATTTGTGTTATTAGGTTCGGCAACGGAACCGGGTATTAACTCTTGGTTTTGGCATGAAAAGAACTTTTTAAATGATAACCCGGATTGTCATTTAGAACTAGGGTTTAATGAGGAATTATCCCATTTAATTTATGCGGCGGCGGATATTATTGTGGTTCCCAGTAATTATGAACCCTGTGGTTTAACTCAAATGATTGGGTTAAAATACGGTGCTGTTCCAGTTGTTCGAGGGGTTGGCGGGTTAGTTAATACCGTTTTTGATCGGGATTATGATCAATATCATACTCCAGAAGAACGCAATGGTTATGTTTTCAATCAAACCGATGAGCCAGCCTTAGAATCGGCAATGGATCGAGCAATTGGGTTATGGAATTATTATCCTGATGAATTTGAAAAATTGAGAATTCAAGGCATGAGTTATGACTATTCTTGGAAGCAACCGGGAACGGATTATTTAGCTATTTACGAGTTCATTCGGCACAAGTAATATTCCTTCAGAAATCGGGTTTTGATCACCGTTAAAACTCGATTTATTGATGGGTTTCTATGATAACAGGTGGTGCTGGCTTGTTTACAAGGGTCAAGCCTTGAATGTTACCACGAAGGCACAAAGACACGGAAGTTGTTGTCAACATTAACCTGTTCAATGCTATATCAATAACTGTTATAAACCCTGTGGGATCATGGTGCGTGCGCGGAGCTTACGCACCCTACGCGAATAGGCTATGGTGAGAAATCGTTAAAAGGGTGACGGGGTTGAGGGGAGAAAAACGGGTTAAATTAGCAATGGGAACGGAACGAGATAATTGTACATTTAAAATGCGGTAAGTCCAACTGTGTTCGATTCGTTTTCGTTGTTCTAACCAGTTTAAGGCTGTGTTTAAATGTTCAAGGGTTGCTAACGCTAGAACAATCACACCGCCTGGAGATAAACGAATACTACAAATCCCTAATATTTCGCTTAAATTCTTTCCACTTCCCCCAATAAAAATACGATGAGGGGAACGTAAATGATGTAAAATATCGGGTGCTTCTCCGTGAATTGAAACTACATTATTGACTTGAAATCGTTGGCGATTTTGTTCAATTAAGGTGGTTCCGGCTGCTGTTTTTTCAATCGAATAAACGGTAGAATCAGGGAAAAGCCTAGCAATTTCTATGGAAACTGAACCTGTTCCGGCTCCAATATCCCAGATCGTTTGTTTAGGTTGTAAAGCGAGTTCTCCTAATACTAAAGTCCTGACTTCTCGCTTGGTCATGAGTCCGGGGCGATCGCTATAACTTAAAAACAGTTGATCCTGAATCCCAAAAGTCGGAATTTTAGATAAATCTAAGGGTTCTATTCCTGATCGAGATTGACGTAATAAAATAACAATATTTAAGCTAGAAAATTCTTGATTTTTTAACGATTCTATATCCCAGAGTTGGACTCGTTCATCGTTTCCTCCTAAATTTTCACACACCCAAAATTGATAATAACTGGGTAAATCTAAACTATTGATTAATTGAGCGATCGCCTGGGGATTATGAATATTATCCGTTAAAATCGCAATTTTTTCTATTCCTTGTTGTAAAGCTTGAATTAATGTTTCCATCGAACGACCATGAGCACTCAGAATTTCTGCATCTTGCCAAGGTATTTTAATGCGATTAAAGGCTAATTGAATTGAGCTTACATGGGGATGAAAGGTTAATTTTTCTGGGGGAAATTCTGCGACTAATAAACGACCCAGACCAAAGAATAAAGGATCACCCGATACTAAAATCACAATATAATTATCAAGAGATTGTTTGTTTTCAATTTCCCATCGGATTAATTGTTGGCGAATTTCAATAATAGTTTCGGTTAAATCTCCTAAGACTAACCGCGATGCAGAATGTTCAGGAAAATAGCTTAAATGGCGATCGCTCCCAACTAATACTGTCGCTCCTGCAATTAAGTTAAGAACAGACTCACTCAGTCCCGATGCACCGTCTAACCCAATTCCAATAACATGAATCATTATCGAATTTCAAATTAATAATTAATGTACAATCCTAATATCCTATTTGTCCCTATTATTCAGAGGATTTACACCAAAAACCAAAGAAACCGGGTTTCTGGCTCAGATTTTACGGATGAAATCCAGATTTTTTTGAATTTCTATAAACATTGGCTCTCAAGTATGGTTTGTTATTGGTTGACAGTTAACGGTTAACCATCAACCAACAACGCTTAAGGTCTAAAATTTAAAAACAGGCCAGTCTGGTTCTCGGTAATAGCGAGTCATATCGTCAAACTTGCGGAGTTCTGCTCGGTTAACCGAAATTTCTTGAGTTGAATCTAACCATTGTTGATTGAAAGAAGAGAGAATATTACAAAAATGTCCCCGATCTAAATTTTCAGGAATTGTTCCAAAATAACCTAATGTGATGTGAGCCGTTAAATAATATTGTTGATCGACACCTAACGGAATTAAACTGGGATTTTGATAGATAGCACGCCGGAATTCAGTTGTTTTTTGATAGGACTCTTGATCACGGGGAACCAGACAAACAGAGATCGCCCTTGGCATTAACATAAAACCAAAAATTTGCCAACGAATTCCATGAGGAATAGGTGTTGACTGAAAACTTTGAAAAGATTGGGCGATCGTTTGATGTAAGTTAGAAGCAAAATTTGGATCTTGACTCGCATCTCGATAAGCTCCATCCCAGATCAAATCAGCCAAGGTAAAATGTAAGCTATCCCCAGGAATCGGAATCAAGAAATTGGGATCAAACTTTTCACTGAGTTGATGTTGACAAGTTCGGAGATTTTTATAAAATTCTCCATTATCCCCATCTTCTTCCGCCGGAGGGGTAATAATGCTATAACCCGGAAAAGGCACAGCTTGGCGTTTACCCTGGGAGTCAGGCTTAAACTTTGGGGACTCCTGAATATACTCAAGCTGAGAGTGATAAGATTCTGGCAGCGTTAATCGCGCTACCCGATTCACATAAACTTGATAAGTATCGTCCAATTTTAATCGC
Organism: Planktothrix serta PCC 8927; assembly: GCF_900010725.2. NCBI lineage: Bacteria > Bacillati > Cyanobacteriota > Cyanophyceae > Oscillatoriales > Microcoleaceae > Planktothrix > Planktothrix serta. Next base: position 287,861 of record NZ_LR734869.1, read on the forward strand.
CTCTTTTGATAAATTTAAGTTATTATGCCTATCTACCTGTACTGGGGAGACGATGACTTTGCTTTAATGCAAGCGGTTGAACGATTGCGTGAGTCTGTCCTTGATCCCAGTTGGGCTAGTTTTAATTTTGACAGAATTCTGTCCGATCAACCAAATTCTGTAATTGCGGGACTTAATCAAGCCATGACCCCTCCTTTTGGGTTTGGTGGACGCTTCGTTTGGTTAGCGGATACTTCCCTAATGCAGCAATGTCCAACGGATGTTTATCAAGAGTTAGAACGGACACTTTCGGTGATCCCTGATACGACAACGTTACTTCTAACGGGTTCCAATAAACCTGACGGTCGCCTGAAGTCCACTACATTACTCAAAAAATATATTGACAAATCTAAAGGCGAATTGCGAGAATTTTCTCGAATTAAACCTTGGGAAACCGATAAATTAGAACATCAAGTGCGAACCCTAGCCACTGAATGCGGGGTCAAACTCACCCAGAATGGGATCACCCTATTAGCGGAGTTAGTGGGAAATGATACCCGACAACTATATAACGAATTGGAAAAACTCAAGCTGTTTACAGGAAATACTCATCAACCCTTAAGTGTTGAGCAAATTTCCTTATTGGTTCAGTCCAATACTCAAAATAGCTTAAAACTGGCCCTTTGTATTAAAGCGGGACAAACGAGCGCGGCGTTAGAGTTAATTACAGATTTACTCACCCATAATGAACCAGGACTCAAAATTGTCGCCACCTTAGTCAGTCAATTTCGCACCTGGTTATGGATTAAATTAATGATGGAAACCGGGGTCAGGGATAAACAGGAAATTGCTAAAACCGCCGAAATTGGCAACCCTAACCGCGTCTTTTTCCTGCAAAAAGAAGTACAAACTCTCACCCTCAAACAACTCCAACACAGCTTACCCCTATTACTTCAGCTAGAAGCTAATCTCAAACGAGGTGCAGAAGAACTCTCAACCCTACAAACTCATATCATTGAATTGTGTCGTCTCTTTCAAAGATAATGTTGTCTGTTGTCTGTTGTTTGTTGTCTGTTGTTTGTTAAGCTGTTCTGTGTTCCCTGGTATAGTATCATTGAAATGCTTGAACCGTTACCCCCAAAAGAGGTTTAGCTATGTCAGCACAAGACCAAAGCCGACGGGAACTTGCTAAAAGCGGTGATCCAAAAGCGATCGCAGACGCAATTAATCACTCGCTGAAAGCCAAAGGAATCAATGCCGATGTCATGCGGGATAACGGCTGTCTCCATGTGATGTTGGAGGGGGATCAAGTTCCTAACCATCAAAAAGACTTAGTGAACTTCGTCCGTAATGGGATGGATCGCCTCGGCGTTGAAACAATTTACACCATTAGAGTGTATGGACGTCAGTTTGGAGATGATTTACCCCTTTGGGAAGAAGAAATTGTTCTGAGAACCCCGCCGGAGCCCGCCGTTAATCAGATCAATAATGTCTATTTGGATGAATCTTCTGTTCCCCTTGTGGATGAGGATGAGGACGACGAGAACGAAGACGAAGACGAAGACGAGGACTACAATATTGATGACGAAATTATCGATGATGACTACATAGTCGATGAGGATGAGTACCTGCCTCCTAGGAATAATAATGTAGCGCCGCCCTACAATCCTGAAGAGGATGATGATCCCGATGATGGCATAGACGAAACCACTCGACAGGTTGAACCTGAAAAGGCAAAAAGCAAGGTTTTGCTATTTATCTTGTTAGGAGGTTTAGCCCTTGTCGCCATCTTAGCGGGATTACATTTAACTGGAATATTCCGTTTACCCTTCCTTCCGGGCGGTTCTTCCTCCTCTCCAGAGTCCGCACCTTCTGGCACGACCTCCACTCCTCCAGCGTCCGGTTCCCCTCAACCTGCTGCATCTCCAGCCGCTAGTTCTGATCCGTTTAAAGATGGGGTAAGAACTGCCACCAATGCAGCAAACTTAGCACAAACAGCTAAAACAAAAGCGGAATGGACAAAAGTAGCCGCGACATGGGGACAAGCGAGTGCATTGATGAAGAAAGTTCCTCAATCTCATCCGCAATTTGCAATTGCTCAAGATAGAGTCGTTCTGTACGCAACAAATCAAAAGGTGACACAACAAAAAGCTGCTGCTGCTCCCAATTAAAATACAGTTCAACGGTCAACTGTTAACTGTATTTTAATTCAGAATAAAATTAAAATCTCTGCTTAAACTCAACTGGATAAATCGGTTGATGGGGTTGGGTGATGCGTTTTTTCAACGCCGATATGATTAGCCCCTGGAATCCGAGCCTCTGTGATCCAGGGACAAAGTGGCCATAAAGCTTGATCCGTGTATCGTTTAACCCTTGAACAATTATAAATTTTTGAGCAGCAATTGTAAATTTTTGATAAAGCGGATACCCCTTTTCATCAAGTTTTAAATGAAATCGATCCCAGGGAAGGTGATGTAGTTAATAATACGGATATTAGTCTTTTGCTATTATCATGCTCTTTGGTCGTCTATTGGCATCTAAAACTGGCTTAGAGCAAGCCCTAAATCAAATTATGGCAATTACGCAACAAATTCACCAACCGCTTGAGTTCGGTGAAATTTTAGACGTGACAGTCACAGGAATTAGGGAAATATTGAGGTGCGATCGGGCTGTGATCTATCGTTTTTTACCAGAGGGCGATGGTGTCGTAGCAGAAGAATCCGTCAGTCCCGAATCCACTCCGATTATCGGACAACTGATTTACGATCCCTGTTTTCAAGCCAAATGGGTTGACCTCTATCGTCAAGGACGGATTAGTTCGATCGAAGATGTAGAGACTAAGCTTCTTGAACCTTGTTACAAACAACTTTTACAACGATTACAAATCTCTGCCAATCTGGTTGTCCCGATTTTACTCCCCACACCTCCATCAAATCAAGCGCCCCCAACCTTACCTGAGCTTTGGGGTTTAGTTATTGTCCATCAATGCCGCAGTCCCCGAAAATGGCAAACCCTAGAAATTCAATTTCTGCAACAAGTCGCTCTACAATTGGCAATTGCGATTCAATACAGACAACTAAATCAACCCCCACAAGAATTTTATCAACAGAAGCAACAAATCACAGAACAACAAACCCAAAGGTGCGAATGTTCCCATCCCGTTAATAATGGATATCTGACAGAATACTCTATTGATTCTGTATCAATAGCAGATTTAAAAGGATGGGATCGACTTCAAACCCCAATCTGGATTTTTGATATTGAGAATTTACAAATGTGGTGGGCAAATAATGCCGCCCTTCATATCTGGAATGCTCCTAATCGAGAGGAATTACTTCAACGAAATTTTAAGGATATTTCCGAAGCAACTCGCATTCGTTTAAACGCTTATTTACAACAATTTCAACACCAAGAAACCATTACCGAAACCTGGACATTTTACCCCGAAGGTCAACCGATTTCAGTTCGTTGTACTTGTTCTGGAATTTTGATTGAAACGGGTAGAATGGCGATGTTAGTAGAAGGAATTACAGAGGTAGCCCATCAAAACACCCCTGAAATTCTGCGATCAATAGAAGTCCTCCATCATACGACGGTGATGATTTCTTTATACACCCTGGATGGGGTTCCCTTAATGCAAAATCCCGCCGCCATGCGTTGTTATGGGGATACCCTATATCCAAATCTGGCTGAGGATAATGTCTTTGTCCGCCACTTTGTTGATCCTAATATTGGAGAAACTGCCATCGTTACCGCCCAATCTGGGGCAGTTTTTAGCATTGAAACTCAAGTTTATACTTTAGATGGGATTCGTTGCCATTGGTTAGATGTGCGTTGTACCCGTGATCCGGTAACGGGTCATCCCATGTTACTTGTGAATGAAAAAGATATTACCCAACAACAAGCTGCTATAATTGAACGTCAGGGTGTCGAACAAGAATTACGCTGGAAAGAAGCGTTATTACGCTCAATGACAGATACATCTAACTTGGCTTTTTTTGTTGTTGATAATCGCACGGATAATATTCTCTATTTTAATCATCGTTTTTGTGAAATTTGGGGAATTGAACACTTAGAAAGTCAGATGTTAGAAGGGGTTTTAAAAAATAATGATATTATTCCCGATTGTATTCCTTTAATTGCTGATGTTCCGGCTTTCGCTGAGTCTTGTAAACCTTTACAAAATGAAGAAAATCGAGCGATTATTGAAGATGAAATCGCCTTCAATGATAGCCGCACGATTCGCCGTTTTTCCAGTCAAATTCGAGATAATAGCGATCGCTATTTTGGACGATTATATATTTTTGAGGATATTAGCGATCGCATTGCGGCTCAAAAAGCTTTAAAAATTAGTGAAGACCGTTGGCAATATGCCTTAGAAGGTAATGGAGATGGGGTATGGGATTGGCAACCTCAAACCAATCAAGTATTTTTCTCCCGACGGTGGAAAGAAATGTTGGGATTTGCAGAAAATGAAATTGGCAATACCTTAGAAGAATGGAAAAACCGGGTTCATCCTGATGATATTGAGATGGTTTTTCGCAATATTAAACAACATTTTCAAGGAGAAACAAAACAATACATCACTGAACATCAAGTTTTATGCAAAGACGGAACTTATAAATGGATTCTGGATCGGGGTCAAGTTCTCAGCCGGAGCCCGGAAGGTCTTCCCCTCCGCATGATTGGAACCCATACCGATATTACAGAACGTAAAGCGATGGAGGAAACCCTGCGAGAACGGGACACCCGCCTATCCTTAGCCTTAGAAGCATCTCGCATGGGAACCTGGGACTGGAATATTCTGACGAACGAGATTCTCTACTCCGATCAATTGCGACTCATGTTTGGCTTGTCTGGCCCTTATGATCGCAGCTATCAAGCCTTTTTAGACATTGTACATCCAGAGGATCGAGAGTTGGTGAATCAGTCTGTGCGTTGTGCGTTGTCAGAAACCACACATTATAATGTCGAGTTTCGGGTTATTTTGCTGGAAGGGGCCGTTCATTGGGTCAGTAACAAAGGACAGGTTTACTATAACGAATCCGGCCAAGCCATCCGTATGATCGGCGTAGCGATGGATATTACGGCTCAGAAACAGGCGGAAATTAACCTGCGGGAAAGCGAAGAACGCTATCGGTCTGTGATTGCAGCCATGTGTGAAGGTATTGTACTCCAGCAAGCTGACGGTCAGATCGCCGCCTGTAATCAAAGTGCAGAACGGATTTTAGGGTTAAGTTCTGATCAGATGAGGGGCCGCACTTCTATTGACCCACGCTGGAGGGCGATTCAAAATGATGGTTCGGATTTCCCTGGAGAAAACCATCCCGCTATGGTGACGTTACGCACCGGAAAACCGCAATATAACGTGATTATGGGAGTTCATAAACCCGATGGAGATTTGACTTGGATTTCGATTAATTCCCAACCTTTATTTCATCCCGATCAGCCTCAACCCTATGCTGTTGTTACCTCTTTTTCAGATATTACGGTTCGTAAACAAGCTGAAGAAAGTTTGAAACAACAGGCTGAACGGGAACGGATGATTTATGGTATCACCCAACGGATTCGTCAGTCTTTGGATTTAGATGAAATTCTACAAACGACCGTCGCCGAAGTTCGTCAGTTCTTACAAACAGATCGGGTGATCATTTATCGGTTTAATCCAGATTGGAGTGGAGTGGTGGTTAAGGAGTCTGTGAGTGCGGGGACAAAATCAATTTTGAATCGGGAAATTACAGATAGCTATTTTGTGGAAAATCAAGGAAAATCCTATGAGCAAAATACAATTAAAGTGACTCCCGATATCTATACCCCAGAGATTAGCGCTTGTCATTTGGAGTTATTAGAAAAGTTACAAGTTCGAGCAAAATTAGTGGTTCCGATTTTACAAACTCAGGGTTTATGGGGGTTATTAGTTGCCCATCATTGCAGTGAGCCGAGGGAATGGCATCCCTTAGAAAGTGAACTTTTGAAGCAATTGGCGACTCAATTAGCGATCGCCATTCAGCAATCGGAACTGCATCACCAATTGCAACTGGCTAACCAACAATTACAAAACTTAGCGATGGTGGATAAACTCACCCAAATTGCCAACCGTCGTTGTTTTGATGATATTTTAAATCAAGAATGGTATCGTTTAATCCGAGAACAACGTCCCCTTTCTTTACTGCTTGGTGATATTGATTATTTTAAACAATATAATGATACCTACGGACATTCTCAAGGAGATATCTGTTTACAACAGGTGGCTCAAGCTTTGCAAAAAGGGGTTCAACGTTCTACTGATTTAGTTGCCCGTTATGGGGGGGAAGAATTTGTTATAATTTTACCCTATACGGATCAAGAAGGTGCTTTGCAAGTGGCTGATAAAATTCAAGAAGTCCTTCAACAGTTTAACCTGCCTCATCGCGCTTCTGCTGTTGCTGACCGGGTAACAATAAGTATTGGCATTTGTACCCTGATTCCCACTTTAAAACGGGTTCCTTTGGATTTAATTAATGCCGCAGATGAAGCACTTTATCAAGCCAAAACCCAAGGACGAAATCGAGCCGTTAGTAGTATTATAGATTAATCTAGTTATTGATCTCTTAATTAATTCTATTCACATCCCGTAGGGTGCGTAAGCCTAGCGCACGCACCAACTCTTTTAACAAAAATAACCAGAAAAAACATCATATTTAAAATTATGAAAAAACTACAAGCTTTAATTTTTGATGTCGATGGAACCTTAGCGGATACCGAACGAGATGGTCATCGGATAGCCTTTAATCAAGCATTTTCTGAGGTAGGTATTCCTTGGAATTGGTCAATTGATTTATATGGTCAATTATTAGCCATTGGCGGCGGAAAAGAGCGAATTCGTTATTATATTGAACAATATGAACCAGATTTTTTATTAACGGAAAATTTAGATAATTTAATTGCAGATTTGCATCAGTTAAAAAATCAATATTATCGAAAATTATTAGATCAAGGTTTAATTCCCTTGCGTCCTGGGGTACAACGGTTAATTCAAGAAGCAAGAGAAAAGGAAATCAGGTTAGCGATCGCAACAACCAGCGCCTTACCGAATGTTTTAGCCTTATTAGAAAATACAGCCATTCATCCTGACTGGTTTGAAATAATTGCGGCTGGGGATATTGTACCCGCTAAAAAACCCGCTCCAGATATTTATTTTTATGTATTAGAAAAATTAGGATTAAATTCGTCGGATTGTTTAGTATTTGAAGACTCCCATCATGGATTTTTAGCCTCTAAACAAGTTGAATTAAAAACAATAATTACTGTCAACGATTATACCAAAAATCAAGACTTTACCGAAGCTTTATTAGTTATTAATCATCTAGGTGAACCCGATCAACCGTTTACAGTATTAGCGGGGGATATTCCTGAAAAAGGTTATTTAGATTTAGCCTTAATTCAGGAATTTCAGGATTAAATTCAAAGGATATTAATCCCTGAGTTTAGTGATTAATAATTTGCCGACTCAGCAATTGAGAAACTTCTGGGAGAAATACAGTTTGTTCAAATTTACCAAATTTAATTCCTTGTTGATCAAAAGCGAGTTTTAATCGACGACGATATTCACAAGCGATTTTCCACTGGGCACCAGGACTGGTTTTAATTCGGATTTCTAATTCAACTCCCGTATCGAGAAGATCACTCACACCACTTGACATAACGGGGGTTAAAATTGACTTTTTCCAGTCGGGCTCCTGGGACATTTGCTCAATTACTTTTTTCATCACATCTAATGCTAAATCAACATTTGACTGATAAGTAATAGTTGTTTTAAAATCAATTCTTGCCCATTCTTTCGTTTGATTATGGACAATATTAATGCTTCCATTCGTAAGTGTTGTTAACCGTCCTTCTTTCCCTCGAACTTGAGTAATGCGTAAGTTCATATATTCTACATAGCCAGATGTTTCACCCACGGTAATATAATCTCCTACAGCATACTGATCTTCTAACAGAATAAAAATTCCATTCAAGACATCTCGAATCAAATTTTGAGACCCAAAGGAAAGAGCTATCCCAATAATCCCAACACCCGCCACAACTGGAGCAATAGGAATTTCTAGACTATCTAAAGCGACAATCAAACCTAGAATAATCCAGATAACTTTGCTAACTCCTTTTAAAACAACACTATAAGTTACAAAGCGTAATTCTTGTCGATTAAGCTCCATAGGGTTAAGGTTATAGTGATCTTGAATTGATTGTAAGAAAGCATCAATTGTTAAGGTACTGATGCGAATTGCAAACATCACAAACAGGAAAATGATTAACAGAAAAAATGGATCGTGACTCAACCAAATAGAAAATAATCGAGTCTGAGGAAAAAATTGAGTCATTTTCCAGACAGCCAACACCCAAATCAAAAGTTGAACCAGTTTTAAAACAAGACGTTGATATTGATTTTTACTGAGTTTTTTATCCCAACGTTTCTGTTGTTCAGTAGCTTCATGAATTTGCACCTGATTATTGAGATCAGTCGGGTCACTATGGGGGCTATTTTCTGCTAAATTAAATTCCGGTTTTTGCTGCGTGAGAATCAATTTTTGTTGAGATAACCGTTTTTGAAGTAGATAAACTCCAAAACTCAATAGACTGGAGAGTAAAATTACACCCAATACCCATAAACTCGCTTGATATAAATAGGCAGGTTGGCGTTGTTCATAGCCTTTTAGTAACGCTTTCTTGATCAGGATTGTTAATTTTTTAGCCCAGATATCAAGGGAATAACCATTGAATTCCGCATCAATCGGCGTAACGGTCATAATTGCTCGTTCTCGAAGTTCATCCTGATCGGAGGCAAAAATGACGAAGTTTTCTTTTTCTTTTTTTACCGTTAGGGTCAATGTATTGGGTTCAAAACCTTTAGCAAATAATCCACCATACAGTTGATTATTTAAAATTGCATCTAACTCATTTTCAATCAATTTTGCTCGTTGTTTAATGGAAATATTGTCCCCTTTTTTATCAATTTCAAGGGGAATATTGGATGCCACTCGAAACAGTTCCTCTCCATCAATCTGTACGGGTGCAGAAATCATATTTCCCACCCGAATTACGGAAGTTACCGGGTTAATATCACTGGGTAAGGCTTCTCCTGCTAGAGTTTGGGGGATACTCGCATTCAAGCTGACTGCGAATAGAGCAATTGTCAATGCTAATATCAGTTGATGGAAGTGACGAAGGCGCAATACAAAGGTTCTGGACATAGGTACAATCGATGAAAAATTCGGAATCTGGGTTAGTTCATGTTCAACCAATGATTATAACTTTTACGAGACAGAATCAAAATAAAGTTGATTGAGTCGCTAAAATAACTTGAACTTCGGGAGAAATACTCTGAATTGATCCCGCACTAATATTAATTTCATAATGATCATGACCATGACAACGAACGAAATCACTGCAACCCGAACATTCAAGAGAGCTTAAAGAAATAGAAATAGAGATTTAAGACCAGTCCAAAATTCATCACAATTTCTATTTTCTAGTAATAATAGTGTTTAAAATCAATGTTATTCGGGTTGAGATAAATTTTCTAATCGTTCTATCCATTGATTAAAATGAGGACATTTTTGCCTAATAGTTTCTAAACCAATTTTTTGAGCCATTAAAGGTGCAACAGACACTTTTGCACCTTCATAACTAGGAATAGCTTGAATAATTCGTTTAGAAGGAGCCGTTTGTTGTCTACCATTTATGAGTTCTGGAGATTCAAAAGATTGACAGAGGGAAACTAATTTTTTAACTTCTGATTGATAGTCTGGAAATCGTTCCTCAAGTTTAATGGGATCAGATAAAATCAGAGCTTCAAATTCATGTAATTGAATATAAGGAATAAAACGACTATCGTTGATATCTTCAAAGATATCGTCAAATAAAGCATTTTCTAAGTATTGAACTTTTTGGTAAGGATCAGATATTTTCTGTGCTTCCTCAAATCCAGGAAAATTATTAGGTAAAGCATATAAATCACACATTGTTGTAAATCTAGCTTCAGGATGTTTATCCTGTTTTAACCAGAGAATAATATCTTTTTTTATTTTTTGATAACTGGGTAAACCGCCTCGAACAACTTCGGTTCGTGTTCGTTTCGTTGTAATACAATGGACATCAGTGCTAATATTAAAATAGCCTAAATGCTCTGTTAAAATGGTATTGACAAATTTCTCTTCTGTTGGGCCTTCAGCAATAATATGTAAGCGGATCATCACTTGGGTCTTCCTCCCAAAACATTTTTATTCCAAAGTTCCGATAAAGAATATTCCTTTAACCAATCTTCTAAAGGTTCAGGATCGAGACGCTTGAACTCAGAAGCACGTTGTTTCCGGTCAACAATAATAATATCTTCCGGTGCAAAACAATCAATTAAAAAAGTTGATTGAGTCGCTAAAATCACTTGAACTTCGTGAGAAATACTCTGAATTAATCCCGCAATAATATTAATTGCATAGGGATGTAAACCTAATTCGGGTTCATCTAAGATTAAAACATCCGGTAAATCAGATATTGGTTGTAACAAGAGGGTGACTAATGCCATTGTTCTTAACGTTCCATCGGAAATTTGATGAGAACTAAAAATAATATCGGTATTTTTTTCTGTCCATTGTAAAATAACACTATTATTAATCGGTTCCAAAACAAAATCATCAAAAAAGGGAGTAATTTGAGTTAAAGTATCGACAATAATTCGATAATGTTTGAATTCAGTTTCCTTTAATCTCAACAAAACCGAGGCTAAATTGGCTCCATCTTCCCGCAGATAACGATTATTTTCAATAATACATCTTTGCCGAATTCGAGCCGTGTCAGAGGTATTATGAAATTGATAAACTTTACAATTTTGGAGTAAAGAAAATAAGATTCTAGCTGTTGGATTTCCTTGATTAAAAAGATCAATAATCTTGGCTTCTTTATGACCAGAATCCAAAGAAATCCAATCAGCTACTGAACCAAAAATAGAACGATAAAATCTGTACTTTTCCTCTGCAAAAATTAATGTATCTGATGCCGCATGAAACAATCTGAAATAGTAATCATTTTGACCTGAATCTGTTTCAAAATTAAGTTCTGCTTCCACTTTAGGTGTGATTTCAACCCCATCAAACAGTAAGGAATTAGCTCCCCCAGATTGACCGATAAAAAATTGCAATTTTCCTTGAGATTGTATCATCCACGACAATAACTTAAAAAACGAAATCAGGTTAGATTTTCCAGCCCCATTAGCCCCAATCAAAATATTAATTTTATTGAGTTCTAATTCTAGGGATTGAATTGATTTGTAACCTTTAACTTTGATTTTTTTTAGCATAATCAAGATTATCTAATTTTAGGGTTTAGGAACCGATCGCATCTCTTAAAGCATTTTGGGTCATCGCCGCGATCGCTTGATCCGTAGCTTTAGGAAGGTGATAATATTTCCCTCCGGCTGTTTTTGCTAACTCCTTAGCGAACCCCGTAGAAATGAATTTGCTCTCGGTATCAATCACTAACAATTGCATCTTTAACCCGCGAATTTTTGCAGCAATTTCTAATATTTCTTGCTTAATATCCGGCTTTTCTCCTTCAATTTGGGGCTCTCCCAAAGACCGAGATAAAGAAATATTTCCCCGTCCGTCGGTAATGGCCACAATCACCACTTGACCAATATCCCCCGACTGTTTAGCATTCACCCCCACTCTCACCGCCTGAGTTAACCCATGCGCTAAAGGCGACCCACCCCCACAGGGTAAGCGTTCCAGCCGTTTTCGAGCCGCAGCAATGGAACGAGTGGGCGGTAATAACACCTCCGCCTGTTCCCCTCGGAAGGGAATTAAGGACACCTGATCCCGGCTTTGGTAAGCTTCCGTTAACAGTTGTAACACCGCCCCTTTTGCCGACTGCATCCGGTTCAGAGCCATTGAACCCGACGCATCTACTACAAACACCACTAACGCCCCAGATTTGCGGGCCAACCGTTTCGCCCGAATATCCCCTTGTTCCACAATCACTTTTCGCCCCGGTTCCCGCAACCGTCGGGCTTGTTGATAGGGAGCCGCCGCCCGTAACGTGGCATCAACGGCAATTCTTTGGACTTTCCCCTTGGGTAAAACGGGCTTAATGTACCGCCCCCTGTCATCGGAAAAAATCACGCTGCGGCT